>JAFYML010000286.1 GCA_017556595.1 Bacteroides sp. | reverse complement strand
CGTTACTTGCCAATTTGCAGGACATCAATACATTGCACCGTTGGAAACTCCGGAAGATAAGCAACGTTTCTACAATATATTTGTGAAGGATGCATTGGATTTTATCGAGTTTTGTAACGGAAGTACCGATACCGAATGGGGCGCAATGAGAGCCAAGATGGGACATCCACAACCCTTTAATTTGAAGTATTTGGGTATAGGTAATGAGAATAGAGGCGATGCGTTTTGGGAACGTTTCGATATTATGTACAAAGCTATCAAAGAGAAATATCCAGAGATAATCGTTGTTACTACATCGGGTGCCGCCGATGCAGGTAAGGAGTTCAACGACAACTATGCACAAATTGATGAGAAGTATCCCGATACGTATGTTGACGAGCACTACTACAAAGGCGATGATTGGTTCTTTAAGAACAGAGACAGATACAATGCCGACAAGGTGCGTGGCGGACAAGGATTGACCTACGACAGAGAACGTCCTACCCGCGTATTCGTAGGCGAATTTGCTAACAATCGTACCAACAATGCCTATGCTTCTACATTGGCCGAAGCTGCATATTATACTTCGTTAGAGCAAAACTCAGATATGGTTGTAATGGCTGCTTATGCGCCTCTCTTCTGTAAGAAAGGTTTCAATAAGTGGAATTCGAACCTTATTTGGTTTGATAATCGCGGTTTGTGGCGTACTACCAATTATTATTACATGAAGCTATTTAGCAAGGCGGGTAACAAGACTTTCCAAACCTCGGATGTAATGAATGGTACAGCGGTAGACGAACATATCTACATTTCTCCTACTATCAATACAACAAGCGGTGAAATTTACTTGAAACTCGTAAATAGCGAGGCAGTAGCAAAGGAACTTGAGGTGGCTTTGGACAATCGTAATACTTATAAGGTGGCGATTGAGTATATGACTACCGATGATACTACAATCAAGAATCAAGGACATCAAAACTACTATTCAAGCTATCCTGGTATTGTAAACTTCAATTATAACGAAGCCATAGTGCCGCAATCTGCTGGTTTTGGCCCTGTTAAGAAGAACTTCAGCGTGGATATCCCACAAAATTCGGTGTGCGTAATCAAACTTATTCCGGTGAAATAAGAAACAACCGATTTATAATCGTTAAGCCTCTTGCATGTTTGTGCAAGAGGCTTTTTTTATTTTTCCTACTCTTTACTTGCATTTATCCTAACTTGATGCTATTTTTGTGACGGCTTGTTATAGATGCTCACTGCCGTGGTAGATATTGCTCACACTTGTGAGCAAAACTGCCAACACTTGTGAGCAAAACTGCTCACGGACGTTAGCAATGCTGCTCACACTTGTGAGCAACGTCATTACTACTACATGGAGATACGAAACATAATACATAAACCTATTTAAACGTTACTACTATGCCTATAAACTACGATTGGTATTCAAATCCCAAACCTGCAGGGAAAGAGAGTGATGCTATTACGTTGCATCCGCGTATTCATTACAATGGTTCTACCTCTACGGCCGAAATGCGTCGCTACATTCAAGATTCGTGCTCGCTGACCGAGGGCGATGTGGATGCCGTTTTGTCGGCCTTATCGCATTTTGTTAGCCAAGAATTAGCCGACGGTAAGTCGGTACACCTTGATGGCATTGGCTATCTGTCGCCCGTGTTAGGTACTACCGAAACGGTCACTCCTCAGACAAAGAATAAATACATGAAGGTTCGTTTGAAAAGCATCCGTTTTCGTCCCGATAAAACTTTCAAGCGTCGCATGGGTGGTATCAAGATTCATTGCATCAAGCAGAACAATCCTTTGGCCAAGCAACTGACGGATGCTGAGGTTGAACAACGCGTGCGCACCTACCTTGCCGAACATCATTTCATTCAACGTCGTGATGTGGAAGAACTCTGCAATGCATCGAGCAGCACTGCTCGTCGTTACTTGAATCGCCTCTGCAAAGTCGGTGTTCTTGTGAATCGCGGCATGCGCAACCAACCGCT
>JAFYML010000025.1 GCA_017556595.1 Bacteroides sp. | reverse complement strand
AGTGTTGGTTCGATGAAAAATAAACTGACCAACTGACCATTTGACCGCTTTTTTACCACAATAGCACATCAGCACACTTCGCACGCAAAAGCCTATATTATTGTATTTTTATAGACAAACGCACCAAACAAAAGGCTTAGCCGCACGGAATAGGTTCGGGGCGCGCGCCGTGCGGATAGCGTAAAAGCAGCTTTCACTATCCTTAGATAAGATAGGCGGCGGCCCAGCTTGCACTATCTTTGGATAAGATAGGCGGCGCCTCGGAAATAAAACCGAAAACTTGGGTTTTCGCTTTGTATTTCGCTCGGCTTGCACTATCTTTGCAAAAATATTTTTGAGCGTAATGAAAAAAGAGAGCGAACTGATATTCGAACGCAACGTGGTGGAGTTTGTTACCGTTGCCGCCGAGTTTTGCAAATTCTTAGAGCAAGCCGAAACAACCCCACGAAACGCCTTCGTGGATACATCGTTAAAGATATTGCCGTTGCTATACCTAAAGGCCGAAATGCTACCCGCATGCGAACGCATGGGCGAAGACGATTTGGAAACATTTGTTACCGAGGACGCCTACGAAGTGCTACGCATGAACATTGCCGGCATCATGGCCGAGAAAGATGACTACCTGGACGTATTTGTCAGCGAAATGAAGTATAGCGACCAACCAATCAGGAAGTTTATCTCGGAAGAGTTGGCCGATATCTACCAAGACATACGCGACTTTATCTTCGTATTCCAACTTGGGTTGAACGAAACGATGCACGACGCGCTGGCGGTTTGTCAAGAAAACTTCAAACTGTATTGGGGGCAAAAATTGGTAAACGCGCTACGTGCTTTGCACGACGCCAAGTACAACGGCAACAACGACAACGAGGAGGATGATGACGAGGATTGCCATTGTCACGACGAACATTGCCATTGCCACGACTAACCAAACGAGCGCATGATTATTAAAAGAACCATATCGAAAGAGAATATAGCCAAGCTGACAAAGGTGGATTTTGCGGGGAAAATTCACGTCGTAGAGACACCGCAAGATGCCGAACGTGCCGCAACTTACCTAAAGCAATTCAGCCTATTAGGGATAGACACCGAGACACGTCCTTCGTTCAAAAAGGGGCATGTAAACAAGATAGCTTTGCTACAAATTGCCACCGAAAAGGAGGCTTTCCTATTCCGACTGAACAAGACGGGATTGGTCTTGCCGCTTATCTTGCTGCTCGAAAATCCACGCATCACCAAGGTGGGCTTGTCGCTCAAAGACGACTTCCCAAAATTGCACGAGTGTGCACCTTTCCAACCACGCGGCATCGTTGAATTACAAGAGTTTGTGCGCCCCTTCGGCATACAAGAGATGAGTTTGCAAAAGATATACGCCATTCTCTTTGCACAGAAAATATCGAAAAGGCAACAGCTATCCAACTGGGAGGCCGACGAGCTAACGCAACCGCAACAACAATACGCCGCCATCGACGCATGGGCATGCTTGCAGATTTTCATCCTGTTGCAAGAGTTAAAAGCAAGTGGCGATTTTGAAATAGAAGAAATTAACGAGCAAAACGTATAATATATAATGTATAAAGTTTACTTAAAACCGGGCAAAGAGGAATCACTTAAAAGATTTCACCCATGGGTATTTTCAGGGGCTATTGCCCGATTTGATGGCGAACCCGAAGAGGGCGATGTAGTAGAAATCCTAACCGCCAAGAAGGAGTTTATCGCTAAAGGTCACTTCCAAATAGGCAGCATTGCCGTGCGCGTACTTAGCTTTAACGAAAACGAAGCTATCGACGAAGCATTTTGGAAAAACAAGCTGCAGATAGCTTACAACATGCGCCGAGCCATTGGCGTGGCGGGCAACCCCACCAACAACACCTACCGATTGGTGCATGGCGAGGGCGACAACCTACCCGGCTTGGTTATCGACATTTACGACCGCACCGCCGTGATGCAAGCCCACTCGGCCGGTATGCACATGGATAGAATGCAGATTGCCCAAGCACTGAGCGAGGTGATGGGCGATGCCATAGACAACATCTATTATAAATCGGAAACTACCCTGCCCTACAAGGCCGACTTGGGTGCCGAAAATGGCTTTACCAAAGGGGGCAGCAGCAACAACATTGCTACGGAGTATGGGCTGAAGTTTCACATCGACTGGCTAAAAGGACAAAAGACAGGCTTCTTCGTTGACCAACGCGAAAACCGCTCACTATTAGAGAAATATGCACACGGCCGTAGCGTGCTGAACATGTTTTGCTACACAGGAGGTTTCTCAGTATATGCCATGCGCGGCAACGCAAAATTGGTGCATTCGGTAGATAGCTCGGCAAAGGCCATCGACTTGACCAACAAGAATATCGAATTAAACTTCCCCGACGATAAACGCCACGAAGCCTACGCAGAGGATGCCTTCAAGTACCTCGACCGCATGGGCGACCAATACGACCTCATCATCCTTGACCCTCCTGCATTTGCTAAGCACCGCGACGCTTTGCGCAATGCGCTACAAGGCTATCGCAAGCTAAACGTAAAGGCGTTCGAAAAGATTAAACCGGGCGGCATTTTGTTCACCTTCTCGTGCTCGCAAGCCGTGAGTAAAGAGAATTTCCGCACCGCTGTGTTCACCGCCGCCGCTATGGCCGGACGAAGTGTGCGCATCTTGCACCAATTGACACAACCTGCCGACCACCCCGTAAGCATCTATCATCCCGAAGGCGAATACTTAAAAGGGTTGGTTTTATACGTTGAATAAGCTAATAATGTTAAATCGTGTTAAAACACAGCATATTTATCACGATTTTACATGTTACATAACATAAAACCTCTATCTTTGCACCGTGTTTTTCATGGTATTAGATTTAAGGTTAACAAAGATTGGGTGTCTGGGATAGATACCCTTCTTTTTTTTATTACCATTTCTCCCCAAAATCTCAAGTTTTTTTGCTACTTTTGCGTTGTTTAAATAATAACCAATAAACAACATAGCTATGAGTATAAAATTACGCTTAATCATCTTAAGTTTTCTTCAATTTGCCGTTTGGGGTGCTTATCTTACATCTATGGGCGGCTACCTAGCTGGTGTAGGCATAGGTAACAACATCGGTTGGTTTTACTCTGTACAAGGATTTGTATCCATCTTTATGCCCGGCTTGATAGGTATCGTAGCCGACCGCTGGATACAAGGTCAACGCCTCTTAGGTTTTTGTCACTTCATTGCAGCTGCCGGCATGCTGATGGTAGCATACACGGGCATGTCGATGGGCGCAGAGGTGACCTTTGGACAAATATTCCCTTGGTATGTACTGAGCGTAGCGTTCTATATGCCCACCTTGGCACTATCGAACGCCGTGTCGTACAACACTATTGAACACGAAGGATTAGACCCCATCAAAGCATTTCCACCCATACGCATTTTCGGCACTATCGGATTTATAGTATCCATGTGGATTGTTGACTTATGCGGCTTCCAACACAGCTACGTACAATTCTTTGTATCAGCCATTTGGAGCATCATTCTAGGTTGTTATGCATTCAGCTTACCACCTTGCCCCATCAAGCCACACACCGAAAGCAAAGGCTTTATGGAGGCATTAGGGTTGGATGCCTTCAAGCTATTCAAGCAACGCAAGATGGCGTTATTCTTCATTTTCTCGATGTTTTTGGGCGTAAGTTTGCAAATCACCAACGGATACGCCAATCCGTTCATTAGTAGCTTTGCGGCAATACCCGAATATCAAGACGTCTATTTTGTAGATCATGCAAACTTACTTATCTCGCTTTCGCAAATCTCGGAAACGCTCTGTATCTTGTTGATACCCTTCTTCTTGAAACGATATGGTATAAAGCGCGTAATACTTATTGCGATGGTAGCATGGGCCTTCCGATTCGGTTTCTTTGCCATCGGTAATCCAAGCTTCCCT
>JAFYML010000285.1 GCA_017556595.1 Bacteroides sp. | reverse complement strand
GCGGAGTGGCACCAAGCGATTCAGCCATCAACAGATATTCATAGAAGCCAACGTATTGTGATGTCCAGTATCCCCAATGATTACGGAATCCTAAGCGTTGTTCAACATCGCCAACCGAGTTCTTCCAAAACACTTGACCGAAATAGTTCGTTCCTTCCGAAGCACAACCACCAGGGAAACGCATAAAGGTAGGATTAAGGTCGGCCAATGCTTGCATCAAGTCTTTGCGGAAAGGTCCCATCTTTCCATCCATCCACAATTCAGATGCTTCAGGTAAAAGAGTTACAAAATCCATATAGAAGGTACCTTCCTTATCTGCAATAACCACCAAGCGACAATCGGCGGTACGTTCTGCCTTCAAGGTAGCGGTATGTTTTGTCCATTCGTTCTTCAAGTTGTTGATAACAAATATCTCTGAATTGGCTTTTCCTTGTGCATCTTCAAGATAAACAGATACTTTTCCACCGTAGTTTGCTCCTTGAAGATAGAGGCTAAGGTCGTACGATACACCTCTATTAACCGCAATCGAAGGTACTTGTGTATTGTTAGAATAGTAATATCCGGCTCTTTCATTACCATATTCACTTATACCATAACCATTGGCCGCCAAGCCAAAACCTTCGCCTGCATTTTCAATATTAAACTTGACACAATATTGAATGTAGCGCAATTCGTCGTTATACTTATCGTTAGGATCGTAATCGTAATAGCGAGGCATGTCCTTAATCAAAGGTTTTTCGCTCACGGTAATCACCTTTCCTTTAGCATCGCCTTTCAAAACAGTACTCCAACCAAAGATAATGGAATCGGCTTGCGAAAACTCCTTTGCCGGTGCATCGGGAACCATGTATTGTTGGAACGAGAAGTTTTGAATAAGTTGCGCACAAATACCACCATCGAGCGATTGGTTAATATCTTCAAAGAAAATACCACTGAAAGTAGGACTTACTTCAATACCAGTTTTCTTTGTTTCCAACTTGATGGTTCTCTTTTCTATGGTTTGAGCATTTGCAACCGTAACATCTAGCGCAAGTGCCAACACGCAAAAAGCAATAAAAGTTTTTGTTTTCATTGATAAAATATTTAAGTAGTTATTGATTGCATTATCAATCGCGGCGTCCCATGAATATCATTACATAGTATATTAATGTAGCCAACGACCCAAGCGCAGCTACAACATAGGTATAAGCAGCCGAACGAAGGGCATCTTCTGCCTTATCGTGATTGTAGGCATTGGTAATACCCGAAGCATTGAGCCATACCAACGCACGCTTGCTGGCATTGATTTCTACCGGTAATGTAATGAAGCTAAACAAGGTGGTAGTAGCAAATAGGATAATACCTGCCAATAGCAATTGTGGGAATGACTCAAGCAACAAGATACCAGCTAATAGTACCCATGACACAATGTTTGAAGAAAATTGCACCACAGGGACTAACTTGCTACGCAACGTCAATGGAGCATAGGCACGCGCATGCTGAACGGCATGTCCACATTCGTGAGCCGCTACCGCAGCTGCCATGATACTATTGCTTGCATATACTCCGTCGCTCAAGTTTACGGTTTTATTGGCCGGATTGTAGTGATCGGTCAACTGACCTGGTGTATGTGTCACCGTTACATCGTAAATGGCATTATCTTGTAACATCTTTCTTGCTACATCGGCTCCTGTCATGCCATTGCTTGTTGGTATCTTAGAATACTTCTTAAACTTGTTTTGTAGGTTCATTTGCACCAACCAACTAGCCAATGCAACACCAATAAAAATAATCCATTGTGTTCCTATTACCATAATCTTAATTTTTTAGTTCAACAAATATATTTAGTTCGTCTATTAGTTCTTCTAACAAATTCCATGCCAAAAATAAAGGGAAACCATGAAATGTCATAGTTTCCCCGCATTTTTAATATTATTTAAGACTTTAGTCTTGATAACGCTCTATTGTTTGTGCACGGTCTGGTCCGACTGACACAATAGCGATGGGCACACCAAGTTGTTCTTCCAAGAACGAGAGGTAAGCGTTGAACTCTTCGGGGAATTCGTTTTCGCTTTGCATCTTTGTCATATCTGTTTGCCAGCCTGGCAACTCTACATACACAGGCTCAACACCTTCTGAGATATCGAATGGGAAGTAGTCAATCTCTTCGCCATTCATCTTGTATGCTACACAAGCCTTGATGGTTTCGAATGTATCGAGCACATCGCTCTT
>JAFYML010000024.1 GCA_017556595.1 Bacteroides sp. | reverse complement strand
TTCACCGTTTCGCCCGAACATCGTGCTCTTTTCCAAGAGTTGGTCGATAAGAAAGCTGCTCAATACGCCAAGAAGTATGGTGTAGAATATAACATCTCGTTCTCTGAACAAAAAGCAAGTACCGACACAATTGCTGCCGATATGGATAACAAACCTTTCCGCGACAATGGTAAGTTGTTGTTCCGTCCAGGTGGACACGGTGCGTTGATTGAAAACTTGAACGATTTGGATGCCGACATTATCTTCATTAAGAACATTGATAATGTAGTGCCCGACAAACGTAAGGGCGACACCGTATTATATAAGAAACTCATTGCGGGTGTATTGGTATCATTGCAACAAAAAGTATTCTCGTACTTGCAATTGCTTGAAAGCGGTAAATATACCCACGAACAAGTAATGGACATCTTGCAATTTGTTCAACACCAACTCTTCTGCAAGAATCCTGATGTGAAGAACTTGGAAGATGCCGAATTGGTTATCTACTTGAAGAATAAATTGAATCGTCCAATGCGCGTGTGCGGTATGGTAAAGAACGTTGGCGAACCTGGTGGTGGCCCATTCTTAGCATACAATCCTGATGGTACAATCTCATCACAAATCCTTGAAAGCTCGCAAATCGACATGAACGACCCTGCAAAGAAGGAGATGTTCGAAAAGGGTACACATTTCAACCCAGTAGATTTGGTATGTGCAGTACGCGACTATAAGGGTAAGAAATTCAATTTGGTAGATTACGTAGATAAAGCAACTGGCTTCATCTCGTACAAGTCGAAGAATGGTAAGGAATTGAAAGCCCTCGAGTTGCCTGGCCTTTGGAATGGTGCTATGAGCGATTGGAACACCATCTTCGTAGAAGTGCCATTGAGCACTTTCAATCCGGTGAAAACCGTGAACGATTTGTTGCGCGAGCAACACCAATAACACTGACCAATACTCCTACACCTCTTATATATATAAGTAAGGTGTAGGATTTTATATATGGCATAACTTTATATTTACTATAATGAAAAAAATTCTTTTATTAGGTTCTGGTGAATTGGGCAAGGAATTTGTTATCTCTTGTCAACGTAAGGGGCAATACGTAGTGGCTTGCGACTCGTATGCTGGTGCACCGGCTATGCAAGTGGCCGATGAATGCGAAGTGTTTAGTATGCTTGATGGTGATGCGCTTGAAGCCGTTGTGCGTAAGCATAAGCCAGACATTATCGTGCCTGAAATTGAAGCCATTCGTACCGAACGCTTATACGATTTCGAAAAAGAGGGTATTCAAGTAGTGCCAAGTGCACGTGCGGTGAACTACACCATGAATCGTAAAGCTATTCGCGACCTTGCGGCAAAGGAGCTAGGACTTAAAACTGCTAAGTATTTCTATGCTAAGACTTTCGAAGAATTGAAGGCGGCTTCTGAAAAGATTGGTTTCCCTTGTGTAGTAAAACCATTGATGTCATCATCGGGTAAGGGACAATCGTTGGTGAAGAGTGCCGACGATTTGCAACATGCATGGGAATACGGATGTAGTGGAAGCCGTGGTGATATCAAAGAATTGATTATCGAAGAGTTTATCGACTTTGATAGCGAAATCACTTTGCTTACCGTCACCCAACAAAATGGCCCTACTTTGTTCTGTCCTCCAATTGGTCACGTTCAAAAGGGTGGTGACTATCGTGAAAGCTTCCAACCAGCACCTATCGACCCCGCTCATCTTGTTGAAGCACAACAAATGGCCGAAAAGGTTACACGCGCTTTGACTGGTGCCGGTATTTGGGGTGTAGAATTTTTCTTAAGCCATAAGAATGGTGTTTATTTCTCTGAGTTGTCTCCTCGTCCACACGATACAGGTATGGTGACACTTGCCGGTACACAAAACTTGAGCGAGTTCGAGTTGCATTGCCGTGCGGTGCTTGGTTTGCCTATCCCTGGCATTACGCAAGAACATGCTGGTGCAAGTGCGGTAATCCTTTCGCCAATTGCAAGTCAGGAACGTCCAAACTATCGTGGCATTGAAGAGGTGGTAAAAGAGGATAATACATACATCCGCATCTTCGGTAAGCCAACTACTCGCATAAATCGTCGCATGGGTGTAGTGCTTTGCTATGGCCCTGTAGGTAGCGACTTGGATGCTTTGCGCGACAAGTGTAAGGC
>JAFYML010000284.1 GCA_017556595.1 Bacteroides sp. | reverse complement strand
GAAATGGTTTGAATGTCTTGAACATCCAATTGATTAAGAATGCTTTGGTCGTTACCCTTCATTTCGCCATCGATAATGATAAGCGGAGATGTCCCCTCTTTTGGAGCAATAACCGACTTTACATGAGTATATGTCAGCGTAGCTTCGTAAGTTCCTGCCCCAACTACTCGAACAGCTTCCTCGCCATCCTTGGTTGTAACAATTATTGCGCCCTCCTTTGCTTTTTCGCCATACTTCGCAATAGCATTTTCCGGTTGCAATATCTCGATAGATTTGATATCTTGAGGATTAACCGCTTGCAATTTATCTGCGCCTACACCTTTCTCTACGCCATCAATAACGATAAGCGGATTTAGCGAACCGCGAATTGCTATTTTACTATCGGAAGAGTTATCTCTCATTGTATAGTTAATCTTTGCTTGTCCACCTTTACGAAGGAGCTCTTTTACATCATTAACCACTCCCATAGGAACATTACTATCAACTTTTAAGCCAACAGCATTAACAACAGTTGGTTCCTCTGGCGCATCACCTGTCAAACGGAACACTACTGGCACGGTGTATCGAGTTGCAACAGCCTTACCGCCTTGCTTGCCTGGCTTCCAGTTAGGCATAGCGCTAATCACACGCAGCGCTTCGGCATCCAATTCGGGGCTTACACTACGCACAACCTTGGCATCGCGGATAGCTCCATCCTTACCAACGGTAAACTGAGTAATGACGCGACCTTGTACATTGGCTTCGTGTGCCTTGGCCGGATAGCGGATGTTCTTGGCCAAATACTCCATCATGGCTTGCATGCCACCCGGAAATTCGGGCATTTCCTCAACAACTTCAAATACTTGATCAGTAGCATCGGTTACATGAATGTCACCTTCTGCAAATGGATCTATAGCAGCAGGATGATTTTCCACAAACTCGCCAATAGGAACTTCCTTACCATCTACTAAGATTTTGGAAACTGCTTTACCTCTAATTTTCAATGTAGGTTTCTCCGGCTCATCACCTGTCAAACGGAACACTACAGGCACGGTGAATCGAGTTGCAACAGCTTTACCATCTTGCTTGCCTGGCTTCCACTTTGGCATAGCGCTAATCACACGGAGAGCTTCCTTATCCAAATAAGGGTCAACACTACGAAGAACCTTCGCATCGGTTATGCTACCATCCTTACTTATCGTAAACTGAGTGATTACACGCCCTTGCACACCATTCTTTTGTGCTATGCTCGGATACTTTACATTGCTGGCTATGAATTGCATCATGGCTTGCATGCCACCGGGAAATTCGGGCATCTCCTCAACAGTTTGGAATACTGAATCTTGAGGAGCAGGAGTAGCTTCAGAAAGAGTTTCCAAACTTTTTTCGGCCTCGGCTTTCATAAATGAAGCCAAATCGCTAACTTTGGCACTTGAAATCTCGTCGAACTCGTTCGAGATTTCGGGACGGGCGAATGCCGCTACCGCAATGGTAGCCAACGGAAGTATGTAAAGATACTTCATACATGCCCATGGATTCGATTTTTTCTTAATCATCATAGTGATTCGCTTTTTAAGATTACTGTGATTTAGGTTGTTGGCCATAGAGTAGAGCCTTGTGCCAACAGCCTTTTTAATTAATAATAACTGATATTGTTTTGCATCGATGCCTTGATTGATTACCCACTCATCGGCCTCGAACTCGTGGATGTTTTGTAATTCTTGCTTCAACAACCATGCGGCTGGATTGAACCATTGGAAGAAGACGCAGAGGTCGGCCAAAAGTAAATCCCACGAATGGCGATTGGCAATATGAGCGCGTTCGTGCGTAAGGATGGTTTCACCACTCTCGGCATAATCTTTCTCGGAAAGCACAATGTACTTCATCCAACTAAAGGGAGTTATATCTTTTTGGTGAGTAAACAACCAAATTTCATTGTTCAAACGTTGCTTCTTGCAACTGTTTATCAGGCTAAGCATGCGGCCAAGCGACCATATGTTGCTCACCAAGAAGAAGGCAATGCCTACCAAATAGAGTAGCAACAATACTTCGCGCCAACTCCAAGTGGGGGTAACGACTTCTTCTGTCATACTACTCATCTCCGCCATCATCAACATCTCTTCCCAACTAAAGAACTGACGATTCACCACATTAGAAACTCCTGTACCTACCTCTATCAACGGCACTACACACGATAGTACCAACAAACCTAGCAAAGCCATGCGATTGAAGCGATGAAACGTTTCCTTGCTCAACAACAAGCGATAGAAAAGGTAAAACAAAGCCAAACAAATGGCCGATTTAAGGATATAGACGAAAAAGATTCCCATTGCAATTATTTTATGAGTGTCGCTAACTTAAATTTCAAACTTCCCTCACCATAGCCTACCCATTGTTCAAGAACAATACCTTCGGGAGAAATCAATGTATAGGCAGGAATAGCACCTTGGTCGTAATTGGCATACAAACCGGCCGTGCCATTAAGGTCGTTCCAATTATTCCAACTCATTGGATGCGCTTCAGATGCCTCTTCCCACATCTTTTTATTGTCGGTACTGATGCTAACAATGTTTAGTTTATCTTTATAGATAGAAGCAAGTTCGCCCATTTCGGGAATAGCGAGTCTACAAGGCCCACATCCGCGCGACCAGAAATCGAGCAAGATATACTTGCCTTTCAGTTCGGTCAAGCTATGTTTACCTCCTTGCAAATCGTAAAGGTCGGCATCTGCCATCTCCTTACCCACCTCAACATGTTGAGGAGGGAAAAGCATAGTATATGCTTCTTTTGCTAGGGGATGCTGCTTTTGCTCTTCGGTCAGCAAGTTATAAAGTTCGATTGTCGCCTCTTTCTGTTCAAGTGGAAAGTCAGGAATATAGCTAGACGTAAGCGCCAAATCATGTAGTTTCTGCAACCAAATATCATCTATAGCCATCTGCCTCATACGACGAATTAGGTTTTCATTGATTTGGACTTGCAACTGATTATTTTCCACATCCAAACTATCGTATTGCTGATTCAATAGTTGTATATCTTCAGTAGATACGCTTCTTTGTAAGGAACGCAAACTTCTTTGCGTGATTGCATTAGTTTGATACTCATCCCACAATTCACGCGAATCATTTAAATAAGTTCGCCACACTTTATTCTCTGGGGCAGGTGCTTTTACATTCCAGGTGAAGATTAACGTATTCTTTCCCGTAACCTTAACTACATCACCAGCAGAAGCCCATAGCATAGCACCCATGGAAGGAAATTCTGAGCTTCTAAAGCAAGAAAGGTGCAAAGCATCCTTTACCAAGCTATCTGGTTTAATCTTAAAATAGAACTT
>JAFYML010000283.1 GCA_017556595.1 Bacteroides sp. | reverse complement strand
GCAAAGGACTGAAAATCCTTGTGTCCCCGGTTCGATTCCTTGTGGCACCACTCCCGAAAGGGTATCGGAATGTAGCGCAGTTGGTAGCGCACTACGTTCGGGACGTAGGGGTCGGGCGTTCGAGTCGCCTCATTCCGACGGATGTCAGCGATGATTGGGGTTCAATCGTCGCTTTTTTGTTTGTATCAAATTGTCACTTCCTGACAAAATGATAATCGAACCGCCTATGAATCGTCTATTTCGGAGCTTCGTAAAGCATCGTGCAAAATATTGAAACGAAAAATTACTTATCTTGTTTTATTTCAAAGGAATAACCGCAAAATTAACACTTCATGGGCGGCATAAATTGCTTGAATTTCGATGATTTTTAACCCCTTTTTCGTGCAAGTTTAACCTTTCGCTCCTTCAAGTTTAACCTTTTGCCTCGAAAGGTTAAATGTTTCACCCCAAAAGGTTAAACCTTTGTTCCGTATTTCTACCGAACAAATACTTCAGACGCAAACTATTTGTTCGGTAAAAGTGAACTATTTGCTCTTCAAACCCCTATATTTTGTGCAAAACACCTCCCTTTTCTCCATTTTTCAGCAGCTTTTTGAAAAAGTGTCGGTTAGCAAAAATCGGCAAAACAGCCTTTTTGTTAAGCCATTTTGCCGATTTACTTACAAGTTGATTTTACTATTTTCTCGCCCGAAGGATGATGATTTCTCAATACTCGCAAGCTTTATGTCTTTGATGCTTTTTGATTTTAGAAAATTATGATTAACTTTGCAGAAGTTGATAACTAACTATTAATGCCTTATGAAATTGTCGGAGGAACGAAAGAGAAGATTAAAGAGTGTAGCTATCAAATCGGTAGTTTTGGCTATTGTTATGGTGATAGTCTATCCTTTACTAAAAGGAGAGTCTCTTTCCATACCCGAAACATTGATAGGCTTTGTAATCTTTGTGCCTCTTTACATCCTTGTTTCTTCGCTTTTATCCGCTATTTTTAAGAAGAAATAACGCTTTCCTTTCTATCCCAGCAACGACAAAAGATACTCGCACTTCTTTGTATCGCCAAGCGTTTTGCCTTTGTCGCACGAGAGTTTTACGCAAGGATGCCACTCGCGCGATTCGGTGATGCGGCCACCAATCAGCTTCACTACAATGTTCATAGGTTTGCAATCGGTAACATCGCACGTAAGGAAGGTGCCTACACCATAGCTATCGGTAATCTTTCCTTGGCAATATTGGTGGATTTGAACGGCACGCTCAATGTTCAATCCGTTGCTGAACACGGCTTGTTTCGTCATTGGGTCAATACCCAATTGCTTATACTTCGCTACAATCTTATCTACTTGTGCTTCTTCTACACCGCTATCTATGCGAAGGCCGCTGAAGGTCATCGCCATGCGCTTGGATAGGTTATTGAAAAAAACATTGTCGCCAAAACAATCGTAAAGGAAGATTCCTACGTTACCGTCGTACACCTCCGACCACTTGTTCATGACGTTGTAATTGCACTCTATCACGCCACTTACTATTTCTTCGAAGCTAATGCACTGATGCGACATGGTGCCCAAGCAAGGTATGCCCTTCTTCATGGCGAAATAGACGTTCGACGTGCCGGTGAACTTTCCGCATTTGCCCTCCGTTTCTTTCACTACATCGCGATATGAAGCTATCAACGCATCAAGCACTCGCTCATGATGGGCAAACGAGAAACGTCGGCGGGTACCCATGTCTCCCAATGTTAAACCATTCTCCCAAATAGCGCGTCCTTTTTGATACGATTTCTCATACTCGTGTTCGGCATTATACTTCTCGGTATCACCGTTCAGTGTGTGCATCAACTCTGAGATAGTGGCCAAGATGGGCATCTCCCACATGATGGTCGACCACCAACGCCCTTGTATCTCGATGCTTAAATGTCCTTCTGCATCTTGCGCGATGGTCAACTCGTTCGGATTAAATCGATATCCTCGCAAAAATACGTTGATAAACCAATAGGGAAGGAAAGGAAAACTTTTACTCATAAACCTCATCTCTTCTTCGGTTATCACTACCTCTTGCATGTGTTGTAGCTGTTCGCGAATAAGCGCATCAAATCCTTGGGGATATTTCGTCTTATTTCGATCGAAGAATTGATACTTCACCTCTGCACGTGGATACTTCTGTAAGATGTAGTACATGCAAGTAAAGGTATAGAGGTCGTTGTCGGTAAAATGATTCACTATTGGTTTCATCGGTAAAAGGTTTTTGTAGTATGTTTACTCTTCGATAAACATTCCTTCTCTGGAAAGCAAGTGGTCAAGGTTGGCCACGCCAAGTGCTACGATAGCGGTAACAACGGCGGTATGCTCTTGGTATTCGGGGATGTTTTTGTTGTAAAGGTCGCGCTCGGTATGCCAAATTTCGCCATAGTCGAAGTTATAACCCTTGAAGTCGCTTGTACGGAATTCATACGTAGGCACACCGGCCATGGTGAACACCGTTGCGTCGGTGCCGCCAAACTCGGTTGGACGCTTGCGAGGTTGGGCAATGGTTATTTCGAACGGATAGTCGGGATTGATATCCTTAATCGGCTCGCAAATCTTAACGAAATCATCGTACATCGCTTTAGGTACACTGATACCCACAGGTGGGGTAGGACCGCCATCGCGATTGAAGAGGTTGGAAATCTTTGTCAACTCT
>JAFYML010000282.1 GCA_017556595.1 Bacteroides sp. | reverse complement strand
CCATTGGTGGTACTCGATGTACAACGAGGCGGACCGGCAACCGGTCTTCCTACCAAGAGCGAACAGACAGACTTGCTACAGGTGCTCTTCGGACGTAACGGTGAAAGTCCTATGCCGGTGATTGCTGCTACTTCGCCAACCGACTGCTTTGAGTGTGCGTATGCAGCTTCGAAAATAGCATTGGAACACATGACACCGGTGGTGTTGATGACGGATGCGTTTATTGCCAACGGATCGGCTGCATGGAAATTGCCTAACTTGGCGGAATATCCAACCATTACCCCTCCATACGTGCAACCGGAAATGAAGGGCAGCTGGACTCCTTATCAACGCAACGAGGAGACTGGCGTGCGCTATTGGGCCATCCCTGGCACTGAAGGATTTACACACATCTTGGGTGGATTGGAAAAGGATAATAAAACGGGAGCTATCTCGACAAATCCTGAAAACCACCATTTGATGACACAACTTCGCCAACAAAAGATTGAAAAGATTCAAGTGCCCGATGTTGTAGTGGAAGGGGATGCTGAAGATGCCGAATTATTGATTGTAGGATTTGGTGGTACTTATGGTCACTTGCATGCAGCCATGGATGAGCTTCGTGCAAAGGGTGAAAAGGTGGCATTGGCTCACTTTAAGTACATCAATCCGCTACCAAAGAATACTGCCGAAGTGCTGAAGCGTTATAAGAAGGTGGTAGTGGCCGAACAAAACATGGGACAATTTGCGGCTTACTTACGCATGAAGGTAGATGGCTTTGTGCCTTATCAATATAATGAGGTGAAAGGTCAACCGTTTGTGGTTAGTGAACTCGTTGAAGCATTCGCTAAAATTTAAAATTAAGAATTATGGATTTTACAGCAAAAGATTATAAGAAAGGGCAACCACGTTGGTGTCCGGGTTGTGGTGACCACTTTTTCTTGGCTTCACTACACAAAGCGATGGCAGAGATAGGAGTAGCGCCTTGGAACATTGCCGTGATTTCGGGCATCGGATGCTCAAGCCGTTTGCCTCACTATATGAATACGTATGGCATGAACACCATTCATGGACGTGCTGCCGCCATTGCAACCGGTTGCAAGGTTGCTAATCCAGAATTGTCGGTATGGCAAGTATCGGGCGATGGCGATGGTTTGGCCATTGGTGGTAACCACTTTATCCATGCCAACCGCAGAAACATTAACTTGAACATGATTTTGCTAAACAACCGCATTTATGGGTTGACTAAGGGACAATACTCACCTACTTCACCCCGTGGATTTGTGAGCAAATCATCACCATACGGAACAGTGGAAGATCCATTCCGCCCAGCAGAGCTTTGCTTTGGTGCACGCGGACACTTTTTTGCACGTGCGGTAGCCACCGATGCAGCCGGTACGGTAGAGATTCTGAAAGCTGCTCATGCACACAAAGGTGCTAGTGTTTGCGAGATTCTGCAAAATTGTGTTATCTTTAATAACGGTACACACGATTGTGTTGCCAAGAAGGAGGATCGCGCCAAGAACGCTATCTACTTGGAGCATGGCAAACCAATGTTGTTTGGCGAAAACAATGAGTTCGGTTTAATGCAAGAAGGATTTGGATTAAAGGTGGTGAAATTGGGCGAAAATGGTATCACAGAAAAGGATATCTTGGTGCATGACGCGCATTGCGAAGACAACACCTTGCAACTGAAATTGGCCTTGATGGAAGGCCCTGATTTCCCCATTGCATTAGGAGTAATCAGGGATGTAGAGGCTCCAACATACGATGATGCCGTAACAGCTCAAATCGAAGAGGTGAGCAGCAAAAAGAAGTATCATAACTTCGAAGAACTGCTCCTCACAAACGATACTTGGGTAGTGGAGTAAAATTTGTTAGATATAAAAGGAGGGTGAGTCGTTTAGGCTCACCCTCCTTTGTTTTATAATTTTCCACCGAATGCTAAATCGCCAGCATCGCCCAAACCGGGAACAATGTATTTGCGTTCGTTCAAGTGTGGGTCGATAGCCGCACACCACAACATCACATCATCACCAGGGAAGGCTTTCTGAAGGTGTGCAACACCTTCGCTACTAGCTATGACACAAGCTATCATCAAACGCTTGGGGGTACCCTTGGTTTGGAAGGCGCGATAGGCCAACTCCATACTCTCGCCTGTGGCCAACATAGGATCGACCAACAAAAGGGTTTTACCCGTCAAATCGGGGGTAGCAATGTATTCGATGTGTACATCCAACTCGCGACACTCCTTGTCTTTGTAGTAACGATAGGCCGACACAAAGGCATTATCGGCTTGGTCGAACACATTCAAGAAACCTGTATGCAATGGCAAACCGGCACGAAACACTGTACCTACCACCAATTGATCGTCGGGGGTACTAGACTCGGCTATCCCCAAAGGAGTTTGAACCTGTTTAACACTGTAAGACAAATGCTTACTCATTTCATAGGCCATCAGTTCGCCTATGCGCTCGATGTTGCGACGGAAACGCAAACGATCGGTTTGAACCGCTACGTCACGTATCTCGGAAACATATTGATTCAGTACGGAATTGCTCTCGGCAAAATTGAATACTTGCATCGAAAGAATTAATAATTAAAAATTAAAAAATATGGGTTATGAGTTTGGGTGCAAAGAAAGATAAAAATTGGGAAAATTGCAACATTCAGTTTGCAGATATTGTTAGCAATTTATAAAAGATTAATTATTAGAGATTTTTTTCCTTAATCAGGATTCTGATTCCAAATAAAATTGTACTTTTGTAGGCGAAAAACAAGTGCCTAAGCAAAATTAAGCAGAAAAAGAGATTATAATTCTAAATATCAAAACATTTAAATCGTTTTAAAATGGCAAATTTGGACTTAAGCAAGTACGGAATTACCGACGTGAAGGAAATCCTTCACAACCCCTCGTACGAGGTATTGTTTGAAGAAGAGACTAAGGCTGGTCTCGAAGGTTTTGAAAAAGGTCAGTTGACTGAACTTGACACTGTAAACGTGATGACTGGTATCTACACTGGTCGCTCACCTAAAGATAAGTTCTTCGTAAAGAACGAAGCCAGCGAAAATACTGTTTGGTGGACTTCTGAAGAGTACAAGAACGACAACAAGCCTTGCTCTGAAGAAGCTTGGGCTGACTTGAAGGCTAAGGCTGTAAACCAATTGAGCGGAAAGAAATTGTTCGTAATGGATACTTTCTGTGGTACTAACGAAGCTACTCGCTTGAAAGTACGTTTCATCATGGAAGTGGCTTGGCAAGCTCACTTCGTGAAGAACATGTTCATCCGTCCGACTGAAGAAGAACTCGCTAACTATGGCGAACCTGATTTCGTTTGCTTCAACGCTTCTAAGGCTAAGGTTGACAACTATCGAGAACTTGGCTTGAACTCTGAAACTGCTACAGTATTCAACTTGAAGACTAACGAACAAGTTATCTTGAATACTTGGTAT
>JAFYML010000281.1 GCA_017556595.1 Bacteroides sp. | reverse complement strand
GATTCGCTTATTTCACTCTCTACCATTTTCGATACTCGGATAGCAGAAAAACTCAATACTATCTACGTGCAATTACTACGAGCACAAGGTACGGAAAGTGTGGATAAAAAAATGCGCGAAGAGATTATCCCCGAGATGATAAAAAATGTGGGGCATCTGAATAAGTTCGGTTATCCAACAAGTGAAAACGACGATGACGAAGAAGCACGTAATCCGGATTGGGAAAACGAGGCGCAAACCAAGTTTGAAGAAAAGATTCGCGAGATGGGAGAATTGCAACAAGCGGGGGCTGATGTCTATTTAAGTACATTTGCCGCACTTAAATCTTATCCGTTTTTTCACGAACTTCCCAATTGGTTCTTACCCTTCCATCACACTCACTCGTCGGTGGTAGATATTTTTGGCCTTGATGGAAAAGCCCAGAATAAACTGCTTGTTTTGCTTTTACACTCAGGTATGTTTTGCAATAGCGATAAGTTTTCGTTATGCTTCACCATGAATTTGATGCCGCAAGAGGGGCGTGAACAACTGCTTGCTCAGCTCACCGATCAGGGTATAGAAGTGCTTGAAGATGAACAACGCCTGTTGAGTATGAAACAATACACCGAACGCCCGGAAGTGGTGAGCAATAGTTATATACAAGATTTGTATCGTTTCTTCAAATTGTATCCTCGAAGAAAAGAATTTAAGAATCCTTTTCTTGAAAATATCGCATTGCATCGTTTGCCTTTCTTTGAAGAGCAATTGAATAACCCTAATTTGTTGAAACAGGTAGCCGATCTTCTTTTTCAACAAGAAAAGTATGAAGAGTTTAGCGCCATTTATCGTCAATTGCAAGAAAATTTGAATAGCGAGGATAGCGAAATAATCAATGCTGATTTTTATCGGAAAATGGGTTATTGCCTACAAAAACAAAAGAAATATAATGAGGCCATTGAGTATTACGAACGTGCCGATTTGATGCAAGCCAATCATTTGTGGACACTTCGTCGCTTGGCTACATGTCTTCGACTACAAAAGAAATACGATAAAGCTATTGATTGTTATCGACAAATAGAAGCGATGCAACCTGAAAACATACAAGTGTTGTTGCAAATAGCGGCTTGCTATGCCAATCGTAAACAATACGATGATGCGTTGAGCTATTTGAAAAAAGCCGATTTCCTTGAACCCGAGAATCCGAAAGTGTGGCGCGCTATGATGTGGTGTTATTTCTTAAAAGGAAATAATGAGCAAGCATCTAATTATATCGAACAAATATTGCAAACCACGCCGGATGCGGTAGATTACCTGAATGCTGGTCATGTAGCATGGGTAATGAATAGGGTAGGTGATGCGGCCGAATATTATCGTAAGGCAGCGAAAGCATGCGAAAGTAGGGAACAATTCATTGAACTGTTCGATAAAGATATTCCTACATTACGCGAACATCATAAATCGCCCGAAGAAATTGCTTTGATGAAAGAGCTTACATTAGATTAAAAAAACAGTATGATTCCTTCTTTGTTGACGTATCCCTTTCAACGAAAAGTTGCAAAGTGTGTTTAAAAGCGCCAATAAAGTTGAATGTCGAAGGTGTTGTATCGCCCGTCTAGCATATTGCTTTTATCGCGTGTGTGGTTGTAATTGGCTTGTAATTTTAAGTTTTTGTCGAAGTAGTAGTTAGCACTGAGACAATAAAGTGATTTTGCATTACTCCATAATTTAGCTTCGCGATAGACATCCCATTTGGCATATATTTTGCATTTCGAATTAATGGGTGCTCCTATTGCTATGTACCATGCATCGGCTTTATCGCTTCCACTGAAACTTCCATCGGTGTTATAGTCGGAAATTTTGTGTCCTTGACTCGTAGCATATTCGGCACGAACTGTCCAATCAGCTTCATATTTTACGCCAAACGACATCCGATTGCGATCTACGGTAATGTTGTTCTTGGTATATTCACCATTCCAACCAAAAGCACCGATAGCTAACTTCTTTATAGGGTATATGTATAAGCCTCCTATAAGGTCTTTACTATTGTTTACATCGGCATGATTGATTCCTTGTCCGTTGTAGATAGCTATTTGATAATGTAGGAAATTGTGTTTATCATTACCAATAGGTAATAAATCGCCTTGTATTTGTAAACCAATGTCGCGTCCACCACTACTATGTTCGCCTATTCGGTCGTTCATACCGGCTAGTTTATCTGTCATTTGTGAGTAGCCTCCAAATCCAATATCCCAAGGATTCATTGGATTTTCAAAGGTAAAAGCACGCTTAAACTGTCCGAAGCGTACTTGAAAATAGTTGTACTTCACCCATTCTCCGTAGGCATCTACAATGCGTGGTCCTTTTTCTTGACTTGTACCAGCAACGCCATTTACTTCCATCTGCAAGCGATATTTAAAATCAAGCACTTGGCCGTTGACATAAACACGTGCTAAGCGTAGGTCGAGGCTACTTTCTGTTTTTCCTACTTGGTCGGTAGCACTAGCTTTG
>JAFYML010000280.1 GCA_017556595.1 Bacteroides sp. | reverse complement strand
ATGCAATTTTTATATAGTTTTATTAAAAAATATAGGTAAAAACAAAAACATTTTGTACAACTTATCAATTTTATGTTTACCTTTGCAGCCCAAAAGCGAAAACAAAGCAAAAACTAAGAACAAACTAATATTATTTATAGTATGGTAAAGATAACCAAAGAAGCAGCCTTGCAATATCACGCACAAGGCAAACCCGGTAAGATTGAAGTAGTACCCACCAAACCTTATAGTACACAAACCGATTTATCGCTTGCCTACTCTCCCGGAGTGGCCGAGCCCTGTTTGGAAATTCAGAAAAACCCTAATGATGCTTATAAATATACTGCCAAGGGTAACTTGGTAGCCGTAATCTCGAACGGTACAGCCGTATTGGGATTGGGCGATATTGGCGCCATGGCCGGCAAGCCGGTTATGGAAGGTAAAGGATTGTTGTTCAAAATCTATGGCGGCATCGACGTGTTCGACATCGAAGTGAACGAAAAAGACCCTGAGAAGTTTATCGAGGCCGTAAAAGCCATTGCACCTACATTCGGTGGTATCAACTTGGAAGACATCAAAGCTCCCGAGTGCTTCGAGATTGAACGCAGACTGAAAGCCGAATTGGATATCCCCGTAATGCACGACGACCAACACGGCACAGCCATTATCTCGGCAGCCGGATTGCTGAATGCATTGGAAGTAGCCGGCAAGAAGATTGAAGACGTAAAGATTGTAGTGAATGGTGCAGGTGCCGCAGCAATCTCGTGCACCAAGCTATACGAATCGTTGGGCGCAACACACGAGAACATCATCATGCTCGACTCGAAAGGTGTTATCACCAGCGACCGCGAACGCTTAGACGAAACCAAGCGCTACTTTGCCACCGACCGTCGCGACATACATACATTGGAAGAGGCCGTAAAGGGTGCCGATGTATTCTTGGGACTATCGAAAGGCAATGTGCTTACACAAGATATGGTACGCTCTATGGCCGACCACCCCATCGTGTTTGCCTTGGCCAACCCCGTACCCGAAATATCGTACGAAGATGCCATGGCCGCTCGTCCCGATGTATTGATGTCTACCGGCCGTAGCGACTATCCCAACCAAATAAACAACGTAATCGGATTCCCTTATATCTTCCGTGGCGCACTCGACGTAGCTGCAACCGCTATCAACGAAGAGATGAAATTGGGTGCCGTACGTGCTATTGCCGCATTGGCCAAGCAACCCGTGCCCGATGTAGTGAACGAAACTTATCATGTAAACAACTTCACTTTCGGCCCCGACTACTTCATTCCAAAGCCTGTCGATCCACGCTTGATTACCGAAGTATCTATGGCCGTAGCTCGTGCAGCAATGGAGAGTGGTGTAGCTCGCAAGCCTATCACCGATTGGGAAGCCTACCGCCAACATCTATTAGAATTAATGGGACAAGAGAGCAAGCTTACACGCCAATTGCGCGAAACAGCTCGCCGCAATCCGCAACGTGTAGTATTTGCTGAAGGTATTCACCCTAATATGTTGAAAGCTGCCGTTGAAGCCAAAGCCGAAGGCATCTGCCACCCTATCGTATTGGGTAACGACGAAGCCATCGCCAAATTGGCTAAAGAACTTGATTTAAGTTTGGAAGGCATTGAAATCGTTAACCTTCGTCATCCTAACGAAGCACCCCGCCGCGAACGCTATGCACGCATCTTAGTCGAAAAGCGTGCCCGCGAAGGTGCTACCTACGAAGAAGCCAACGACAAGATGTTCGAACGCAACTACTTCGGTATGATGATGGTAGAAACAGGCGAAGCCGATGCATTCATCACCGGTTTGTACACCAAATATAGCAACACCATTAAAGTGGCCAAAGAGGTTATCGGTATTCAACCCGGTTACAAGCACTTCGGCACTATGCACATCTTGAACTCAAAGAAAGGTACATACTTCTTGGCCGATACGCTTATCAACCGCCATCCCGATACTGACACTTTGACAGATATTGCACGCTTGTCGGAAAAGACCGTGCGTTTCTTCAACCACACACCGGTAATGGCTATGTTGAGCTATTCGAACTTCGGTGCCGACAACGAAGGAAGTCCTATACAAGTGCATGAAGCTGTAGCACAACTTCAAGAGCAATATCCCGATTGGTTGATTGACGGGGAAATGCAAGTGAACTTTGCCATGAACCGCGAAATGCGCGATACAAAGTATCCGTTCAATCGTTTGAAAGGCAAAGATGTAAATACACTCATCTTCCCTAACCTCAGCTCGGCCAACTCGGCATACAAGCTATTGCAGTTCATGGATACCGATGCACAATTCATTGGCCCTATCCAAATGGGATTGAACAAGCCTATCCACTTTACCGACTTCGAAAGTTCGGTACGCGACATCGTAAACATTACAGCTGTAGCCGTTATCGATGCCATCGTGGAAAAGAAGAAGAATTGCATTGAATAATAAAACCATAAGGTTGGCCACAAAAAGCTTCTATATTATAAATAATATGTGTACATTTGCAACGAATCAAACTCTATACAGACATGAAACGTAAACTTTCAAAGACACAGATTATATGCATCATCTTGCTTTGGGCAGCTCTTTGCTACTTGGTACTTACCATGGCCGAACGCATTGATGGGCCAACCATCGTTACATTACTTTTAGCAAGCGCATTTATCCTTTTACCTGTCTATCGGTCACTAAAAAAGGAATAAATAATATCTTTTTATTCAAAATTATGGGTAAAAACAAACTTTTTTCTGTTTTTACCCATAATTTCTTTATAAAATGTTTGCCAATTCAAAAATGATATGTAATTTTGCAACCAAATTAATACGAAAGGTGTTAATTGTATAGAAAAACAGAGTAAAAACAAACAAATCGTATAATTAAAACAGAAAAATTATGAACGCAGCACAGGTATTAGAAGACTTGAAGAGAAGATTCCCTAA
Source organism: Bacteroides sp. (assembly GCA_017556595.1). Taxonomy (GTDB): domain Bacteria; phylum Bacteroidota; class Bacteroidia; order Bacteroidales; family Bacteroidaceae; genus Bacteroides. Next base: position 1,512 of record JAFYML010000280.1, on the reverse strand, counting down.
TGAACCCGAGTATCACCAAGCCGTAGAAGAGGTGTTGGGTACTATCGAAGAAGAGTACAACAAGCACCCCGAATTCGACAAGGCCAATTTGATTGAACGCCTTTGCATTCCCGATCGCGTATATCAATTCCGTGTTACTTGGATGGACGACAATGGCAATATCCGTACAAATATGGGTTATCGTGTACAACACAACAACGCTATTGGTCCCTACAAAGGTGGTATCCGCTTCCATGCTTCAGTAAACCTGGGTATTCTTAAGTTCTTGGCATTCGAACAAACATTCAAGAACTCTCTTACTACCCTTCCTATGGGTGGTGGTAAAGGTGGTTCAGACTTCTCACCTCGCGGTAAGAGCAGTGCAGAAGTTATGCGTTTCTGCCAAGCATTCATGCTCGAATTGTGGCGTCACATTGGTCCTGACACTGACGTTCCTGCTGGTGACATTGGTGTAGGTGGCCGTGAAGTAGGTTTCATGTTCGGTATGTACAAGAAGTTGGCTCACGAATTTACTGGTACATTCACTGGTAAGGGTCGCGACTTCGGTGGTTCATTGATCCGTCCTGAAGCAACTGGTTATGGTAACGTTTACTTCTTGATGGAAATGCTCAAGACTAAGGGTACTGACCTTAATGGTAAGACTGTTCTTATCTCAGGTGCTGGTAATGTAGCACAATATACAGCAGAAAAGGTTCTCCAATTGGGTGGTAAGGTATTGACCATGTCAGACTCTGACGGTTACATCTACGATCCAGATGGTATCGATCGCGAAAAGCTCGATTACATTATGGAATTAAAGAACCTCTATCGTGGCCGTATCCGCGAATATGTGGATGTATATCCAACAGCAAAATATGTTGCCGGTGCTAAGCCTTGGGGCGAAAAGGCCGACATCGCATTGCCTTCGGCTACACAAAACGAATTGAACGGCGACCACGCTCGTCAATTGATTGCCAACGGTGTAATGGCCGTTAGCGAAGGTGCAAACATGCCTTCTACTCCAGAAGCTATCAAGGTATTCCAAGACGCTAAGATTCTTTATGCTCCAGGTAAGGCTGCTAATGCCGGTGGTGTATCAGTATCTGGTCTTGAAATGACTCAAAACTCAGAACGTATCTCTTGGAGTGCAGAAGAAGTTGATGCTAAATTGCACTACATCATGGAAAATATCCACGAAAACTGCGTGAAGTATGGTACTGAACCTGATGGTTATGTTAACTATGTGAAGGGTGCTAACATTGCCGGTTTCATGAAGGTGGCTAACGCTATGATGGCTCAAGGAATTGTATAAACTCAGCATAATACAACCACAAAACAACTGCAACTACTTTTACAACGAAAAAGGCTTCCCTCGGGAAGCCTTTTTTAATTTCCATACTATCCTCCCTATAATATCACAAATAGCTCAATAAAAAAACTTTGCCATCATCTATTTAACATTATTATACAACAATATCCTATTTATTTCCACCATTATCTCTTATAAGTTCGAGTCCTGTTAGAACTAAAGGT
>JAFYML010000279.1 GCA_017556595.1 Bacteroides sp. | reverse complement strand
TAGCATTCTTCTTGGGATATGCTCAAGATAAACGCCTTCGTCAAAGTCTTCAAGAGATAGAAGATGGCTTGCGCGAATTGAAGGAGTACGAATGATTTCTTTTTTCGTTATCTTTGTAGCAAGTATCACATAAAACATTATGACTATGAAAATTGATTACGACAAAGTTCCTCATCAGTATGCTCGCTGCTTCCAAGCAAGTTGTCCTAAGGCTGCTACATGCTTGCGTCATTTGGTGGCCGAGGCCATGCCCGAAAGCGAAGAGCGCTGCATGATTGTTTCTCCTAAGTATCTAGCTTCCATAAAGGATGCTTGTCCCTATTATCGCTCGTCGGAAAAGATTCGTTATGCTAAAGGTTTTGTTGGGATGTTGAATGCAATGCCCTACAAAGAACATTGTGCGGCCGTTTCTTGTTTAAAGAGTATGTTTCATGGCCGCAATTACTACCGTGTTCGCAAAGGTGAACGTTTGCTTTCGCCCAACGAGCAAAGCAAAGTGCTGAACTTGTTGAAAAAAATGGGCGCTAAGGAGCCTTTCATCTTCGATGCTTACATAGAAGATTTTGCTTGGTAACCCCCTTCAGACATACGCCATTCGTGCCAAACTTTTTTTTAGGCTTGGCACAACCTTGCCATCGCGGTGGCACAACCTTGCCAAGCCTATGGCAAAGCCGTGCCAAAGGCTTGGCAAAGTATTGCCAAAAGCGTGTCAAAGAGCTGCCATTATTTTGTCAAGGTTGTTTATGCCTATAATTTATTTCCCTCCCACGAAATGAGCAGACCGATAACTTCCGAGTAGTTTTTCCGGCCGCTACTAATCTTGTTGCCTTTCAGGTAGAGGTCGTATATCCAATCCTGCACTTTGCCCATGAGGGGGCTGTATAGGCCGAGCCAATAGGCGCGGTTATGTTGATACTGCTCGATTACTTCAGGACGGATGGCAGATAGCAATGCTTGGTAATCGTCATCACTGAGCATCTCCTTGGCGTTGGATAGCAGGTGCGGAAGGATAGCGAGTCGCCCGCTGAATCGTAGAGGTTGCCAAGGGCTTCGAGTACATACTTGGTAGGCATAGAAGTTGGCTTCGGCCTCGTTGGTAATGCCTTGTTGGTGAGATAGTTCGTGAGCATAGGTAGCACCATATTGCGAGGCCGGCACATCGCCGTTCAGTGTAAACTCGCAGAAGAAGGGCATCATGCTACCCGACACGCCCACTTTGGAGGCCAAGGGCGTATAAAGCATTGTTTTTACACGCGGCCGCAGATGGAATGGGGCATGGATGCCCTGCTGAGAGGCGATGGCTTGATAGCCGGAAACTACCTCTTGGGTAATCCTGCTTTTCTCTTCTTCCGTCAAGGTGTCAATCTCTATGTAATCATTGTTTAGTTGCTCGATAAATCGCTTGGCAAATGTCTTAAACTCCCCTTCATTGAAAGCTTGCGGTGTGATGCCGGTGCGTTGATAGAAAGAGGGTTGCGAATAGTTTAATCCCCATGCTAAGTAAAACCAAAGATATACCCATGCCAAGTATTCGAGGATGGATAGCAAGGCTGCTCCTTTGCCTTTCCCTTTAGTGAAAATAATTTTTCCCAAGAGGAGAAGAAGCCCCACGATGCTGATGATGACGAACAAATCGCCTATTGCGAAGGGGAAAAGGTTGGAAAAACCAGAAAGCAAACGCCCTACGAAAGGGTATATGCGGTAGGCATAGAAAGCACCCCACGAAGGGATGGATAGCGTCAACCATACCATTGCAAGCCCTATGGAAAGCAGAATATGACGTTTATTTAGCTGAATCTTCATGAAAAACTTTCTGTTTATGCCATATGAAACATAGTTTTTTGCGACAAAAATATACAATTCCATTAAAAATCACTAATTTTGTGGCATTAAACATTAAATAGAACATGAAACACACATTTCTTTATCTCATCATTGTTTTGTTCAGTTTTTCTGTACCTTGCAAGGCTCAACAAGCATTTGAAGAGTTTCGTGCCGATGCTGGAGATTATAGCATCATCTACTCAGGACAAGTAGCCAAGACATATAGCAAACATAAATATGCCAATACACCTTATTGGGAAACCGAAGAATACCGCATAGGAACTTTGTCGTTCGAAGGACGTATTTACAACGATGTACTTTTGCGCTATGATTCCTTTCGAAAAGATTTAAACATCATTCCACCCCATAACAAAATAAGCATAGCGGTCGATTCGCGTAAAGTGGATTATTTCATCCTGAACGAAGTGCGTTTTGTTCCTGACGACAAGGAGGGATATATATTGGTGCTACACGATAGCCCGTTTCTGAAGTTGACCTCGCAATTGAAATGTAACGAAGGCCCATACGATGTAAAAGACAATGTTAGTTTCCTAACATTCAAAACCCAAGAACAATATACACTGACCATAGATGGCATATCATACGACGTAAAAAAACGAAAATCTTTCGTTAAGCATTTTCCTGCTTACAAAAAGCAACTGAAAAGTATGCAGAGGAAAACCATCTAAACTTCTCCAAAAATAGAAGAGAATCACTTACCGCATTGGCCCGTTATGCCGAAACATTGATTAAAGCCAATCACCATGAAAAGTAACCGACTCATTACATTCCTACTTCTTATAGGTTGCTTGACACTTTGTCACAAAGCAATTGCACAAACCGCTTCCGACAGCATTTCCATCTTTTCGTTGATAGAAGCGGTGGAGGCTAACACCTCATATCGCATCTACACCACTATCGACAAACCATTCTTAGTGAAGAAAGCCGAAACACAGAAACCGGAAGTAGAACACTTACAGAAAGCATTGACTGGTACGAACTATCAGATAACAATATATCAAGATTACATCTTTGTATTGCCGACAGCACCTTTGGAAACCTCCTTG
>JAFYML010000278.1 GCA_017556595.1 Bacteroides sp. | reverse complement strand
TACCTTGCACGATGAATATTTCTTGTGGTACGTATCCCACTAACTTATGCCAACCGCCTCGGTTGTGTGTTGTTAGCTGCTTTCCGTCTATGCTGATGTTGCCTTGCGTGGGCGCATAAAAACCTAACAAAAGATTGAATAGCGTTGATTTGCCTGCACCACTTGCCCCTTGTATGCCAATGCGTTCGCCTTGCTTTATCTGCAAACTGAAATCACTCAATACCTGTGTGCCGTCGGGGAAGTGGAAGGATAGGTTTGTCGCTTCAATCTCGTGTTGGAAGGTGAATGGCTCTTTCGCGTTGGTTGTTTCGTTTTCATCTTCCTTGATGCCTTCGCTCACTACGTCGATGCTATATGATGCATTTTGTAGCGTAGCCCAGCAATTCAATACACTTCGTACGGCAGGTATCATGCGATAGGCAGCTACGGCAAATATACCACTCATCACGCCTAGATTTCCATCGCCGGTGAGCAATAACAAGGCTATGCCTACAATAATAGCCATCTCGGAAAGACAAGCAGGTAGCAGTTGCAACGTTTCCATGCGCAGGCGGTTACGGTTGATAACAACCAATCCCTTATTGAAGGATTGTAACGAATGGTCGAACGCTTGGCTAATCTCCAGCTCGCTATATCCGCGAAAAGCTTCTACCACCGTGCGACTTTGTTGCCTACGCGCTTCCAACTCTTGCAAACCATATGCACGTAATCGCTTGCGTGCTACCATGATATAAAACATTACCAACGGCAAGAATCCCAAACAAAGTAGCAATCCCGACACAGGCTCCCATACCACCAAAGCCGTAATCATCATCAATAGTAATATGGCTTCGCCACATAGTTTGAATAGAGGTGAAAGGATACTTAAACTGAATACATAGCACACGAAATTCACTTCATGTCCTAATTGCACACTGCTTTTGCCTTTCAAGAATAGCAAACCGCGACGATAGTAATTGATGAACATCCGTCGGCTGAACGATTGGTAAAGGCTTAGGAGATAGCGACTTTGAAAACGCGCCAACAGCATAACAAGGGCATTCTTTAACACCACAAACAACAATACCGCACCACATAGCAACAATGATTGGCTATGGTTGGCGGTTTGGTCGAAGAGGGATAGTAAAAGGGGTATAAGAGCCGCCACGCCTGCAAAATCGAGCAAGGCGCGAAGCAATACCGTAAGGGCTACCCAGCCACCTCTACGGCGTTCGTTGGGGGATAGAAGTTGGTATATCTTCTTTAGCATTGTAGAAGCCGTTTTAGGCAATCACTTGGCAACTTTGTAGCTTTTCAATCCATGCTTTAGCATCGGTCAATGCACGCTCTTTATCTATGCCATACAAGCTGACAAGCGCTTCGGCTGCATCATCTTCGCTAAACTCGCGTCCGGCCAATGCTTCCCATAGCTTTACGGCCGATTGGTTGAGTGAAATTACCTTTGTCATGTCGGCAACGCCACGTCCTTGACTAATGACCAAATACTCGCCTGCTATTTGGCGAATCTTATAGTTTTCTTTGATTTTCATTTCCTATACTGACTAAATTTTATGCGAAAATACAATAAATATCCGAAGTAATACGAATAATCATTGTTTTTTATGTGATAAGCAGTGTATAGTGTTATCTTTGCAAACGATTGTTATCTATTTTCTACTTTTTCAACCTTTTCTGTTTGAAAAGTTGTTGTTAGGTAGATTATCTTTGTAGGTAGGAAAAATGAATGTATAATATAATAAAGGTATTAGTGTATGAAAAGAAAGTTTTTGGGATTAGTAGGATTACTGCTTGCCGTGTTCATGGTGGGGTGCGATAAAGCACAATCATTGAAGGATGTGGAGCAAATAGCCTCGCCCAATGGGGAGGTGAAACTGCTGTTCGCACTTACTGAGAAAGGCGAGCCGATGTATGAGCTGTTTTACAAGGATAAGCGCGTGTTAAATCCGTCGATGCTCGGAATAGAGTTGGTAGATGCACCGAACCTATTGGATGGATTCACGCTATCTAAGGTAGATACATGCAGTGTAGACGAAACATGGCAACCGGTGTGGGGCGAGGAGAAAGAGATTCGAAACAACTACAACGAGTTGGCCGTAACATTGAATCAGTCGGCAGAAAAACGCGACATGGTAATTCGCTTTCGAGTATTTGACGATGGTGTGGGCTTCCGTTATGAATTCCCTTTGTCGGATAGTTTGAATTACTTTACCATCAAGGAAGAGCGTACACAATTTGCAATGACGGGCGACCATAAAGCTTTTTGGATACCAGGCGATTATGATACGCAAGAGTACGACTATATGGAGTCGCGATTATCGGAAATCCGTGGTTTGATGAATGAGGCTATCACACCCAATTCATCGCAAACACCTTTCTCGGATACCGGTGTGCAAACATCGTTACAGATGAAGACGGACGATGGGTTGTACATCAACATACACGAAGCGGCATTGGTAGATTATCCATGTATGCACCTAAATTTGGATGATAAGAATATGGTGTTCGAATCATGGCTTACCCCCGATGCATTGGGAAACAAGGGTTACATGCAAGCACCTACACAAACACCTTGGCGCACCATTATCGTGAGCGACGATGCACGCGATATCTTGGCTTCGCGCATTACATTGAACCTGAACGAACCTTGTGCTTACGAAGATACTTCGTGGATAAAACCGGTGAAGTATATCGGTGTGTGGTGGGAGATGATAACCGGATATAGCTCGTGGGCTTATACCGACGAACTTCCTTCGGTGAAATTGGGTGAGGTGGATTATACTCAACTTACTCCCAATGGTAAGCATGCCGCTAACAATGAAAAGGTGATGCGCTACATCGACTTTGCCGCCGAGCATGGTTTCGACCAAGTGCTAGTAGAGGGATGGAATGAAGGATGGGAAGATTGGTTTGGCAAGTCGAAAGATTATGTATTCGACTTTGTAACATCTTATCCC
>JAFYML010000277.1 GCA_017556595.1 Bacteroides sp. | reverse complement strand
CGTCGTTTAGGTATTCGATTAGAACAAAGAGGAGATGATATCTACATTCCTTCTCAAGAACATTATGAAATAGAAACTTGCATGGATGGATCGATAATGACCATTGCCGATGCACCATGGCCTGGTTTAACCCCCGACTTGCTAAGCGTGATGCTGGTAGTGGCTACACAAGCAAAGGGAAGTGTGTTGATTCATCAAAAGATGTTCGAAAGTCGTCTTTTCTTTGTGGATAAATTGATAGACATGGGTGCGCAAATTATCTTGTGCGATCCGCATCGTGCCGTTGTAATCGGACATGACCAAATGCGTAACCTAAAGAGTGGAAATATGGAATCGCCCGATATCCGTGCCGGTATCGCTTTGTTGATTGCTGCTATGAGTGCACAAGGAGTAAGTCGTATTAGCAATATTGAACAAATAGATCGTGGTTACGAACATATCGAGCAACGTTTGAATGCATTAGGAGCAAAAATTACGAGATTATGAGAATAGAAAACAACTATTCAGTTAAGCCACACAATACATTCGGTATTAATCAGATAACCAAACTCTTTATCGAATATTGTTCGGCCGATGAGTTGAAAGAATTGATAAAATCAAAAAAACTTGAACAACCATTCTTTCATATAGGTGCAGGAAGTAATTTGCTTTTTGTAGATGATTATGAAGGCACATTGCTGCATTCGGCTATTTGCTACATACATCCAATAAAAGAGACGCAAGATGAGGTATGGGTAAGTGTTGGCGCAGGTACTTGTTGGGATGATTTTGTAGCACATTGTGTGGAGAAAGAATGGTATGGCGCTGAAAACCTATCTTTGATACCAGGCGAAGTGGGTAGTGCCGCGGTACAAAACATTGGCGCATACGGAGTGGAAGTGAAAGATTTCCTCGTTTCATTAAAAGCAATTAACTTGCTGACGGGCGAAGAACGTGAATTCTCGAATGCTGAATGTCAATATGACTATCGTTATTCTTGTTTCAAACAACCCGAAATGAAAATATGGGCGGTTGTTGAAGTAACTTTTAAACTCAGTAAGCAACCCACTTTCAACTTAACATATAAAGGCCTATTGAATGAATTGGGTGAGCAACCTTGCACATTGAAACGTTTGCGAAAAGCAGTAATAGATCTTCGAGATAGCAAATTACCCGACTATAAGGTATTGGGTAATGCAGGAAGTTTCTTTACTAACCCCGTGGTGGATGCGGAAAAACTAAACGAATTGTTACAACAATATCCAGATATGCCACATTTCGCTTTTAAGGAGGGAAAAACGAAACTTTCAGGTGGATGGCTCATACAAATGTGCGGTTGGAAAGGACGTAATGTTGGAGATGCCGCTGTGTACGAGAAACAAGCGCTGGTGCTGATAAATAAAGGAGTAGCGACAGGCCGTGAAGTTTATGATTTGTCTGAACGAATTATAGACGATGTTCAGCAACAGTTTGGTGTGAAATTGTATCGCGAGGTCAATGTTATCGGTAAAAATGGATTGCAATGAAAAAGAAGAAACGTATATTGTTTGTGTGTTTAGGCAATATTTGCAGGTCATCATCGGCGGAAGGCATTATGCGAAAGTTGGTTGAAGAAGCTGGTCTTGAAGATGCGTTTGAAATAGATTCGGCAGGCATTTTGAGCTATCACCAAGGCGAATTGCCTGATAGCAGGATGCGCGCTCATGCAGCTCGAAGAGGATATAATTTAGTACATCGCTCAAGACCAGTTCGCACAGACGATTTCTTTAACTTCGACTTGATTATTGGTATGGATGATAGGAATATTGATGATTTGAAAGATCGTGCTCCATCTCCCAACGAATATCAGAAAATTCACCGAATGACGGATTATTGCACACAATTTACCCATGCCGATCATGTGCCCGATCCATATTATGGCGGTGCAGATGGCTTTGAGCATGTCTTAGACTTGCTCGAAGATGCTTGTGTAGGCTTGTTGGCTACTTGTTCAGCTCAGGATAGCTGATACGTGTGTGGTAAATAATCTTCAGTTTTTCTTTGAATACGGCTTTTGCGGTAGCTATATCCAAGAATGTAATAGGGCATTCTTTGAAAAACTCATCACTTACTTGAGTGTCGATAATCTTATCTACCAAGTTGCTAATGCTTTCTTCCGTGTATTCGGGTAAGCTACGCGATGCGGCTTCAACGGCATCGGCCATCATTAAAATGGCGTGTTCTTTGGTGAATGGATTAGGACCAGGGTAGGTAAACAAGCTTTCGTCTATCTCTTCATTGGGGTGCTCGTTCTTCCATGAAATGTAGAAGTACTTAGTTACACCTTTTCCGTGATGTGTGGTAATGAAGTCTTTTATTACCTTAGGTAAGTTGTGCTTTTCTGCTAACTTTAATCCATCAATAACATGGTTGATAACGACCTTTGCGCTTTGTTCGTACTTTAATCGTTTGTGTGGATTAATACCTCCTGATTGGTTCTCGGTAAAGAAAGCAGGGTGCTCCATCTTGCCAATGTCGTGATAGAGAGCAGCCGTACGTACGAGTTGGCTTTTTGCACCAATATGATTTGCTACCTCGGCCGCAAGATTTGCTACTTGCATTGAGTGTTGGAATGTACCTGGTACGGTCTCTGACATCTGTCGAAGCAAAGGATTGTTGATATTCGATAACTCAACAAGCGTAACGTCTGAGGTAAAACCAAAGGTCTTTTCCAACATAAATAGGAGTGGGTAGGTGAATAAAATCAATATGCTATTGATGCAGAAATAGATATACATACCCCAATTTAACTTGTTAAGGTCGCTTTCAGTTGCCAATTCGTAGGCAAAATATACTAAACTATATGTCAATAGGATGATGAAAGCTGCTCGGAATAGTTGCGAGCGTTGGGATAATTCACGTAAGCTATATATAGCGACCATTCCCGCTGCTAATTGTAATAAAATGAATTCGTGAGGATAGCGTAGGCAGATAGAACAGATGAGAATCGTGGTGACATGTGCCATAAAAGCCGTACGCGAATCTAGGAATACTCGAATGATGATAGGCAACATCGCATAGGGTAAGATGTTTACATTCAGGAAGTTCCGAGAAACCATAATCCCTGTTGTTGCACAATAAAGTGTGATGAGCGCAAATACTAATAGGATGTTTCTTTTGCGTGTATAGTATTTCTTGCGGAAGAGCTCCATAAAAATGAAGAAACATAGTATGTAAATAGCAACAATTAAAATCTGTCCGACTAGTACAAAATGTTTCTGTCCAATAGAACTATTTTGTTTAATAGATTCTTTTTTAAGACTTTCCAATATATTGAATACCTCTTCTGTAACGATTTCTCCTCGGTCGATAATGCGTTGACCGCTTTGCACCATTCCATTAGCCCAAGGATAGGTTTCGAGTACTTCTTCCTTGGCACTTTCGGTGCGTGCTTCGTCAAAAATCAGGTTAGGATATAAATACTCGTTCAGATTACATTGTTGAAGTATATCGCTTCGATAGCGTAATGTGTCTTTATTTAGTAGTCGAGTATAAGCATCCTTTACGGAAAGTAGTTCGGTGATGTGGTGCTGATTTGCGACTTTGTTTTGCACTATCATGATAGAGCTAATGCTATCTTTCTTTAATTGCACTTGCTCGTCCGTAGCTAATATGCCGATATTGTACACTTCTTCAAGGCCTTGAATAAGGTGTGTTAAGTAGCTTTGCGACGGCATGATGTTGTGCAAATGCGTTTGGTAGTCGGTTCGTAGCTTCTTGATGACTTCGTCCTTTGTATTTGAGTCTTGTTGATAGTATGGGTGGAAATGTGCCAAAATACTATCTTGCTCTTTTTGCACTAATTGATCCGATTTGTAGATGGGAAAATCGAATGTTGCCATCAATTGTCCATAGTGCCAAGGCTTGTCAATGTCATATTGATAGTTGAACTTGCTATCTCTCGGTTGAAAATAACTGATGATGCTTACTGTGGTAATGAAAATCAGTACTTTATATAGCAAATCTTTATTAAAAAGCTTCTTTTTATCTTTGGAATGTTTCATAATACTTGAAATTTTTGCGAAAAGTACAAAAAAAAACAATAGTATGGAAAAAAAAGGCTATTTTTGCGTCCTAATATTTATAAGTTAAGGATTTTATGACAGATAGAAAGGTAAGAGTGCGTTTTGCTCCGAGTCCAACAGGAGCTTTACATATTGGTGGTGTTCGTACCGCATTGTACAATTATTTGTTTGCTCGTCAACACGGTGGTGAGTTCATCTTCCGTATAGAAGATACCGACTCTAATCGTTTTGTACCTGGTGCAGAAGAATAT
>JAFYML010000276.1 GCA_017556595.1 Bacteroides sp. | reverse complement strand
GTGAAGCTTTTGTAGGCAGCATAGTAGGTGAAATTAATGAAAGTATCGCAACCGTTTCCTCTTGCTATTGGAATTCCGAGGACAGTGTGATAGGTGGTGGTAGCGCTACTACTACCGATTGCAATGGTTCTACCACCGACTGGAGTGCCGCGATGACAGTTATGAACACTGCCCTCTCAAGTACCAGTTGGCAATACGTGGAGAATGATGATGATGTAACCAAAGTAACTATTCCGTTGCTATTGAAAAATAACTAAAATACGCTAGTTGGTATTTCCCGATAATGTAGCAAATAAAGGAATAGTTACCCAATAAAAAAAGAGCCCCAAAGTTTTTTCGAACTTTGGGGCTCATTTCTGTTTGATGCATAATGATTTATGTATAATTCAAGTGAAACTCTACTACCGCTTCAATGCCCTTGCGGATAATATCGAGCGGCATGTTTTCGTTGGGCGAATGGATGGCGTTGCTTTCCAACCCAAATCCCATAAGCACTGTCTTGATGCCTAACACTTCTTCGAAGGTAGCAATGATAGGTATGCTTCCACCGCGTCGAACAGCCAATGGTTTCTTTCCAAACGCCTTTTCAAATCCCTTTTCAGCCGCTTGATAGGCGGGAAGAGAGATAGGGCATACGTAGCCTTGTCCGCCATGCATAGGCGTTACCTTCACTTGAACAGTGTCGGGCGCAATGCTTTGTATATAGTCAGCAAACAATTGCGATATCTTGTGATGCTCTTGGTGTGGTACTAATCGGCACGACACCTTGGCATATGCTTTCGAAGGCAGTACTGTCTTTGAACCTTCGCCTATGTATCCACCCCAAATGCCACACACATCGAACGATGGGCGACAACTATTTCGTTCAAGGGTGCTGTATCCTTTTTCGCCAAATAGCGCCTTCACTCCGATGGCTTGCTTGTACTTCTCTTCATCGAATGGTATGCTTGCAATCATCTCGCGCTCGGCTTGTGGAACCTCCTCTACGTCGTCGTAGAAACCAGGCACGGTGATGCGTCCGTCGGCATCGACCACACGGCTAATCATTTGGCAAAGCACATTGATTGGATTGGCTACAGCCCCACCAAAGTGTCCTGAATGTAAATCGCGATTAGGTCCTGTTACCTCAATCTCCCAATAGGCCAATCCACGCAAGCCGGTAGTGAGCGAAGGTAAGTCGGCTCCCAACATACTAGTGTCCGATACGAGGATAATATCTGCTTTTAGTAACGTCTTGTTGGCTTGGCAAAATCCTTCCAAACTTGGTGAGCCTATTTCCTCTTCGCCTTCGAAGATAAACTTTACGTTATGTGTCAATAGGTTGTTTTTTACCAAATATTCAAACGCCTTTACTTGAATAAATGCTTGTCCCTTGTCATCATCGGCACCGCGAGCATAAATGCGTCCGTCGCGCACCTCCGGTTCAAACGGTTCGCTCTTCCAAAGTTCAAGCGGCTCGGCGGGCATTACGTCGTAGTGCGAGTAGATAAGCACAGTCTTGGCGTTAGGATTTACAATTTTCTCGCCATATACAATAGGGTTACCAGCCGATGGCATGATAACCGCCTTGTCGGCACCGGCTTCCAACAATAACTCTGTCCAGCGTTGTGCACACGCCAACATATCGTCCTTATGTTCGGGTTTCGCACTGATGCTAGGAATACGGATGAGGCTAAACAAATCGTCCAGCATTTTTGTCTCGTTATCAGCAATATAATCCTTCATACGTCTAATATTTTTCTAGTTACTAGTAGCTAGTAGCTTTATTCAATAAGTAATAATCAAGTATCGTCATGGCCGCCATAGCCTCTACGAT
>JAFYML010000275.1 GCA_017556595.1 Bacteroides sp. | reverse complement strand
GCATCACTGCTGAAAACGACATGAAACCCGGAGAACTCCATCCAGCAGAAGGTGTATGGAACTGGGAAAAAGCTGACGCTATTGCCGATTTCTGTCGCAAATACAACCTTCCTCTTCGTGGTCATACATTGGTATGGTACAGCCAATTCGCCAACTGGATGTTCGTGGACAAAAAGGGCGAACCTGTAACAAAAGAAGTATTCTATGCACGCCTTGAAGACCACATCAAGACAGTTGTTGAACGCTACAAAGACATCGCATATTGCTGGGACGTAGTAAACGAAGCAATGGCAGATGGTCCAGACCGTCCAACTTTCAACCGCGAAACTCGCAAAATGGAAGCTCCTAACCCATATCGTCAATCAAGATTGTACGAACTTTGCGGCGATGAATTCATTGCAAAAGCCTTTGAATTTGCAGCTAAGTATGCTGGTCCTAACTGCTTGTTGTTCTACAACGACTACAACGCAGCCGACCCTGCTAAGCGCGATCGCATCTTCAACATGGTGAAGAAAATGAAGGAAGAATATGGCGTACGTGTAGATGGTATCGGTATGCAAGGTCACTACAACGTATTTGGCCCAACTCCTGAAGACATCGATGCCGCTATCAGCAAGTACAAGACTTTGGTAAAACACATTCACTTCACAGAAATTGACATCCGTGCCAACGAAGAAATGGGTGGTGGCTTGCAATTCAGCCGCCAAGGTGTTGAAATTAAACCTTATATCAAGAGCTTGCACACTGCTCAATATAACGCTCTCTTCAAGATTTTGCGTAAGCACAAAGATGTAATTGGATGTGCTACTTTCTGGAACGTAAGCGACAAGGATTCATGGGTGGGCACTGCCAACTATCCTTTGTTGTTCGACAAAGACTTGAAGAAGAAAGAAGCTTATCGCGCAGTGAAAGACTTTGATCCTACTATCGACAACATGGTAGTGAAAGAAGACTTCGTTCCTTCTGTAATGAACCAACCAGGACAACGATATCCTATGGTGAACTCACAAGGTTTAGCTCGTTTCCGCTTAGAAGCTCCACAAGCTAAGTCGGTTATCGTTAGCCTCGGTTTGGGTGGCCATGGCGGTACTGTTCTTCGCAAGGATAAGGATGGCTTCTGGACTGGTACTACCGAAGCTCCAATGGATGAAGGTTTCCACTACTATCACCTCACTATTGATGGTGGTACATTCAACGACCCAGGTACTTTGAACTATTTCGGTTCTTGCCGTTGGGAAAGTGGTATCGAAATCCCTGCTCACGACCAAGATTTCTATGCTATGAAGAACGTTCCTCACGGAAACGTACAAAAGATTTTGTTCTGGAGCGAAAGCACTCAACAAAACCGAGTAGCTTATGTTTATACTCCTGCTGGTTATGGTGAAGTATTGAAGAAGGGTAAAGTAAATCGCTATCCTGTTCTTTACTTGCAACATGGTTGGGGTGAAGACGAAAACGCATGGAGCAACCAAGGTTATGCTAACTTGATTATGGACAACTTGATTGCTGAAGGTAAAATCGCTCCATTCATCATCGTTATGACTTACGGTATGACTAACGAAGCTAAATTTGGCTCAATCGGTACATTCAGCACTAAGGACTTCGAAAAGGTATTGGTAGATGAACTCGTTCCTT
The DNA here is from genome assembly GCA_017556595.1 of Bacteroides sp. Taxonomy (GTDB): domain Bacteria; phylum Bacteroidota; class Bacteroidia; order Bacteroidales; family Bacteroidaceae; genus Bacteroides. The sequence goes on along the minus strand of JAFYML010000275.1, from coordinate 645 downwards.
ACATCGATTCTCACTTCTACACTATTGCTGACAAGCAAAACCGCGCTATGGCAGGTCTTTCTATGGGTGGTATGGAAACTAAGAGCATCACATTGAACCGTCCTGAAACATTCGGTTGGTATGGTTTGATGAGTGGTGGTACTTATGCTCCAAGCGATATCAAGAGCGCTGACCAAGTGAACTTGATATTCATGAGCTGCGGTAGCAAGGAAAATCCTGCTGGCGTAACAAGAGCAGCCGAAGAGTTGAATGCAGCCGGACAAAAAGCTGTTTCATACGTATCAGAAGGTACTGCTCACGAATTCTTGACATGGCGTCGTAGCCTCTATCAATTGGCTCAATTGTTGTTCAAGAAATAAGCATTTACATATCTTATAATAAGTTAGCCCTGAAAGATTCGCTCTTTCGGGGCTTTTTTATTACTTGTGCATCTCAAAAAGCAAAAGTATGAACGAAACACCGAAATACCCCTCGCCAATTGTATCTTTAATCCCCATCGCATTCTTGATAGGGATACTTGTTGCTATTATCAATGCCTTCGGAACAGATGCGCTAAGCGGAGGAAGTCAGATAGCGCTACTTATGGGTACCGCCGTATGTACTTTGATAGGAATGGCTTTTTATGGTTGCAAATGGAAAGCATTC
>JAFYML010000003.1 GCA_017556595.1 Bacteroides sp. | reverse complement strand
GTAGCTAGTCACTAAAAACATATAATTGTATGAAACTAAAACATTGGTATATAAGCATATTTGTAGCCCTAATTGCGATGGGCTGCTCGAAGGATGACGACAACAACAAATCGTCCGATGATTTGAACGTTAGCGAAGAGATTTTCTATGCTAACCACTTTGCAAAAACAACCCTCGAAGAAATCTATCTTTGGAACAAAGAGATTGCCGATGATTTGGAAAACATTGACCCCTATACAAACGAAGACCCCATAGCTACCGTAGAGGAGGTGCGCTACAAACAAGGTGGCAAAGAGGTAGATAAGTGGACAACGCTGACCGACGATGTAGCATCGCTTAATAGTAGTATGCAAGGGGTATCGACTACCTACGGCTATCGGTTGATGTTGGGAAAATTTAGCAACACGGATGGTTACTTCTTTGTAGTGGCGTTTGTCTATAACAATAGCCCAGCACAAGAAGCGGGCATTAAACGTGGCGACATTATCGTGACGCTAAACGGCAAGGAGATTACCGACGAAAACTACCTAGATGCGGTGTACGAACCCAACCTAACACTAGGCATGGCGAAGAGAACCGACAAAGGTATCGTAGCTACCAAAGAGATAAGCGTGTCGGCACGAAACATGTATTGCGACCCTATCTTAGCGCATAAGGTGTTCGATATCGACGGCAAGAAGGTGGGTTATTTAGCTTTTACCGACTTCGATTTGCAATCTATCGAAGATTTGATTGATATCTGTAAATCGTTCAAAGCAGCGGGCGTGAAAGAGCTTATCTTGGATATGCGCTACAATGGTGGCGGCTATGTATATACCGAAGAGATTTTAGCTTCGATGTTGGCGCCTATCTCCGTGGTGAGAAACGGCGAGATTTACCAAACAGAGATTTGGAACGATGACTACATGGCCTACTTTAAGCAAAACAACATTGACCGCACACTTTACTTCAAAACCTTGCACAAAGGTATCCTAAACGGCAAAGAACTAACCTACAACACCGCAGAGGCAAACATTGGCTTGGAAAAGATTTATGCACTTATCAGCTCGGGTACAGCTTCAGCAAGCGAGGGTATTATCGTAGGGTTAATGCCGTATATGAACATCGAGCTTATCGGAAAGAATAGTAGCGGAAAGTATTGCACAGGTAGCATCTTCCAACCGAAGGATATCTACAAAAAAGCACCCGATGCTATCAGCAATTGGGGCATCTACGTCATGGTAAATCGTTATGGTGACAAGGATGGAAAGAATCCTTGTATGCCCGACGGATTGGTGCCTAACTTCACCGCAAACGATGACCCTATGGATGGTTGTCCGCTTGGCGATGAGCATGAGGTGTTGCTAAACATAGCGCTACAACATGCTGGCATGAAGTTTGATAAAGAAACTACACGCACGCACACTTATCCCGACGTTGAACTATCGATGATTGATACAAATCCGCTATCGGGCAAGCGTATTCAACTGAATATGGCCATACCCACAATAGTGAGCATGCCCACTACAACAGGCAAGTAAAGATGTTGATAGGTAGTTGGCTTCGTAGCTTGTATGCGTTTACAATAGAGGCCAAACAACCAATAGCTGAGCGCAGCACCTATCAAGCCAAGCAACATACCGGCAAGCAAATCGCCTGGATAGTGTACGCCAAGATAAGCACGCGACCAACAGGTGACTATAGCCCACAACATCAAGAAGCACGACAATAAGCGGTTGCGGAAGATGAAGAGGATGAGAAAAGAAATGCCAAAGGTATTGGCGGCATGACACG
>JAFYML010000274.1 GCA_017556595.1 Bacteroides sp. | reverse complement strand
GTTTTTGTTTTCTTTGGTTTCTCTATCAGGCGCAGTTTTCCAAAGAGTATATCACCCACTTGTTTAGGCGAACTGATGTTAAAGGTTTCGCCAGCTGAAGTATATATTTCTTGTTCAATTTCTTGTAAGCGGGCGGTAAGTTGTACGGACGATTGTTGCAATGAGCCGGTATCAATTCGTACACCATTGCACTCGAGTGCAACAAGTACGGGTACTAATGGCATCTCTATTTCGTAGAAGAGTTTTTCCAACCCTTGTTCTTTCAATTCTTTGGCAAGAATGTTTTTCAGTTTCAAAGCAACATCGGCATCCTCGCATGCATATTCGTAAATTTGTTGGGGTAGGAGGTCGCGCATGTTTTTTTGGTCTTTACCTCGATTGCCAATCAGTTCATCAATATGGATGGTTTGGTATTGCAAATAGATTTCGGCCAAGTAGTCCAAGTTGTGTCGCAATTCTGGTTGAAGAACGTAATGGGCAAGCATTGTGTCGAACAATGGACCTTTTACGTTCACTCCATAATTTTTCAATACAATCATGTCGTACTTGATATTTTGTCCAATCTTCTCTATTTTTTCATTTTCGAGGATAGGACGCAATTCATTTACAATTTTTAACGCTTCTGCTCGTTCGGCAGGTATTGGAATGTAGTAAGCTCGATTTTCGGCGTCGCTCAAACTGATTCCCACCAATTCGGCGTTCATTGGCTCAATGTTGGTTGTTTCTGTATCAAACGCTAAAAATCTCGTTGTACTGATTTTTTGAAATATTTCCTCTCTTTTCTCCTTATTATCAAGCAATTGATAGTCAACCTTCGTGTTTTTTAAGCTCTTTAGGTTTCGATTTTCCGAAGAATCTTGCCCGTCGGCCGCAAAAAACGCAAACAAATCGCCTTGAATGGCACCATTTTTTTCGTTAGTGGTGGTAGTAGGTTGTGCAAACAGCGTTCCGGCAAAAAGGTCGGGTTGTTGAGTGGGTGGGGGAGTAGGCGACGATTTTTTCAGTACGCGCTCGATGAGCGAACGAAACTCTAACTCTTCAAAGAGTCGGCGAAGTTCTTCTTCGTTCGGATCTTCACGTTTCAAACTATCCAAGTCTAAACTGATGGGAACGTCCGTTTTAATAGTGGCAAGAAATTTAGAGAAAAGAATCATCTCTTTATTTTCTTCCACTTTCTTTTTCAGCGCGCCTTTCAGTTGGTCGGTGTGCTCAAGAAGATTTTCAATACTTCCGAATTCGCTCACGAGTTTTTGAGCAGTTTTTTCTCCAACGCCAGGACATCCGGGTATGTTGTCCGAACTATCGCCCATCAATCCAAGCATGTCGATCACTTGATCTGTGTTTTGGATATCGAACTTAGCTTTCACTTCCTCTATGCCCATTACCTCGAAACCGCCACTATGCTTAGGGCGGTACATATATACATTCTCTTTTACCAACTGACCATAATCTTTGTCGGGTGTCATCATGTAGGTAGTGATACCTTGTTGGTTGGCCTGTGTCGCAAGTGTGCCGATTACGTCATCGGCTTCAAAACCTGCTACCTCTAAAATAGGTATTCGATAGGCACGTATAATTTCTTTGATAATGGGTACACTGCGACGAATATCCTCGGGTGTTTCCTCGCGTTGTGCTTTGTATGCTTCGAATGCTTCGTGGCGGAAGGTTGGTCCTGCAGGATCGAAAGCCACACCGATATGTGTGGGGTTCTCCTTTTTAAGCACTTCTTCCAAGGTATTTACAAAACCTAAAATGGCCGATGTGTTGAACCCTTTCGAGTTGATGCGTGGATTGCGTATTAACGCGTAATATGCTCGGTAAATTAGTGCGTATGCGTCGAGCAGAAACAGTTTATGAGTTGTTTTCATCGATTATTTTTGATTTTTTCCGGGTAAAAGTACAAAAAAATGCGCTATTAATTGTTTTATTATTAAATTTGTTGCGAAAATCAAGATTATGGATTATTTGTCGCACATAAAACAACCTATTCTGACTGAACTTGAAGCCTTCAATCGGATGTTTGAGTCTTCACTAACTAGCACAAATCCGTTGCTGAATAGTGTTGCTGAGTATGTTTTCCGTAAACGCGGCAAACAGATGCGGCCCATTTTGGTACTTCTTTTCGCCAAACTTCATGGTAAGGTTACAGATGCTTCGCTTCACTCTGCCGTAGCTTTGGAACTATTGCATACGGCAAGCCTACTGCACGATGATGTGGTGGACGAAAGTATGATGCGACGCGGTCAGCCATCGGTGAATGCGCAATTTAATAATAAGGTGGCCGTCTTATCGGGCGATTATTTGTTAGCTACCTCTTTGGCGCAAGCGGCAATGACATCCAATTTGGATATTATCTCTATTATTTCTTCTTTAGGAAAAGATTTGGCCGATGGCGAGTTGTTGCAACTTTCTAACGTGGACAATCAAAATTTCTCGGAAGAGGTGTATTTTGAAATCATAAAGAAGAAGACGGCTGTTTTATTTATTTCGTGCGCAAAAGCAGGCGCTTTCTCGGCTGGAATATCCGATGAAATGGCAAAAAATGCGGCACTTATTGGTGAATACATTGGTATTTGCTTCCAAATAAGAGATGACATTTTCGATTATTTCCAAAACTTCGAAACCGGTAAGCCATCAGGTAATGACATGCTCGAAGGCAAATTGACTTTGCCTGTGCTTCACGCATTAAATACAACGGGTGATGAAGAAGCTAAGCGCATTGCTTTGAAGGTGAAACAGGGTGAAGCATCAAAAGATGAAATCAGTTGGTTAGTCGAATTTACGAAGAATAATCATGGCATAGAATATGCCATAAGTGTGATGGAAGATTACCGAAAGCAAGTATTAACATTGCTCAATGATTATCCTAACGATGAAGTGAAATCGGCAATCACCACCTATTTAGATTATGTAATTCAGCGTAATAAATAAAAAAGCGAGGCACTTAAGTGTCTCGCTTTTTTGTGTTCTTTTTTAGAAGAATTTCAAATCTTCTCCTACGATTTCCGACAGAAGAAGGTTGGCCAATCGGCTAGTACCTAAGCGGAAAAGTTTGTTGGTTAGCCATTCATCTCCCAATACCTCTTTTACAATAGTATAGTAGATAAGAGCATCGTTAACGCAATTAATTCCACCAGCTGGTTTGAAACCTACTTTGACGCCTGTTTGTTCGTAATATTCCTTGATGGCTTGACACATTACATAGGCAGCTTCTGGTGTAGCAGCAGGTTGTTGCTTGCCGGTAGATGTCTTAATGAAATCGGCTCCTGCATACATTGACAAGATAGATGCTTTTTTAATGTTTTCTGCCGATTGTAAAGCACCTGTTTCCAAAATCACTTTCAAGTGTTTTTCTTTGCATGTAGCCTTGATTTCGGCGATTTCATCGCACATTGTTTCGTAATCGCCACTCAAGAATTTACCTACAGAGATAACAATGTCAATCTCATCAGCACCATCCAAAATAGCCATAGCGGTTTCGGCCACCTTTACTTCAATGAATGTTTGCGATGAAGGGAATCCTGCCGATACACAAGCAATATTTACGTCTTCCACTTCAAGTGTATCTTTCACGATTTCGGCAAAACATGGATAGACACAGATGGCCGCCACGTTCTTTAAATCAGGGTATGATTCTTCGAATCGGTTGACGTTTTGCGTAAATTTCATTACGCTTTCATCGCTATCCGTAGTGTTTAGCGTTGTCAAATCAATGCAATTGAAGAGGAATTTCTTCACATCCAATGTATTGTTTTCAGCCACTTTCGAATCAATGATGGCAGATACCTGTGCTGCTACATCATTATCATTCAGTTTGGTGTTGTACTTAGCCAATGTGGCATTGTACTTGTTTTGAGTCATTTCATTTGTTTCCATGCTCATTCAGTTTAGGGTTGTTTATATGTCTGTATTTATCTCTATCAGTTTTTTTCTCAATTGTTTTTAAGAATGCTTTGTTCAAATCCACTCCTGTTTGATTGGCTAAACAAATCAATACCCATAAAATATCGGCCATTTCATCGCTTAAATCATGGTTTTCTCCTTGCTTAAACGATTGATCACCGAAGGTTCTTGCGATTACTCGCGCTAATTCTCCCACCTCTTCGGTCAATACGGCCATATTCGTCAATTCGCTGAAGTATCTTACTCCATATTGTTTTATCCAGGCATCCACCATTTGTTGGGCCTCGTTGATGGTAATTTGCTTTTCCATTACTCCTTGTTTTTAGTATCCATCCAGATGGTTACTGGCCCATCGTTTAATAACTCAACCTTCATATCAGCACCAAATTCACCGGTTCCCACCTCTTTGCCAAGCGATTGGCTTAATTCTTTGCAGAATGTTTCGTATAGTGGAATGGCTATTTCCGGCTTCGATGCACGGATGTAGCTTGGCCTATTCCCTTTTTTGGTAGATGCATGTAGTGTAAATTGGCTAACCACAAGTATTTCGCCATCTATGTCAATCACCGACCGGTTCATTACTCCGTTTTCATCGTCGAATATACGTAGGTTCACTATTTTCTTGCAAAGCCATTCAATATCCTCCTTTCCATCGCTATCTTCGATGCCAACCAATACTAATAATCCTTGTTTTATTGCCGATTTACATCTTCCTTCGATGGTTACTGAAGCATGCTTTGTTCGTTGAATCAATACTCTCATTTTCTAATAGTTTTTGCAAAGATAATTATTTTGTGTGGAAATAATTGCTGATAATTCGTGCTTTTGCTTCGCCAATAGTTTCCGATAGTTGTTCAATGCTGGCTTCTTTAATTCGTTTTACGCTTTTGAACGCTTTAAGTAGTGTTGCTTTTGTCTTTTCTCCAATGCCTTTTATGCTATCGAGTTCGGATGCCACTTGCCGTTTACTACGCTTGTCGCGGTGGAATGTGATGGCATAACGGTGTACCTCATCCTGAATTTTTGTTAGTAATTGAAATAGTGATGAGTTTTGTTTGATGCCTATCACTTGTGGTGGATAGCCATAAAGCAGTTCCGATGTGCGATGTTTCCCATCTTTTGCTAATCCGGCAATAGGAATATTCAATCCCAATGCCTCTAAAATCTCTTTTACGCTGCTCATTTGCCCTTTTCCGCCATCGGTAATAATCAGGTCGGGTAGGGGCGTTTTCTCTTCGATAGCGCGTTTATATTTGCGTCCTACAACCTCTTTCATTGAAGCATAGTCGTCAGGCCCTTCAACACTCTTTATATTGTATTTCCGATACTCTTTTTTAGCAGGTTTCCCTTTGATGAAAAC
>JAFYML010000273.1 GCA_017556595.1 Bacteroides sp. | reverse complement strand
GCAAGCATGCCAAGTGTGTTGTTGTTCTCTATTTGATTGTGCGTAAAGCTAAGGTTGCTTTGAAAAAAAGTTTGTTGAGTCATGTTTTCCCAACGGCTTTTGCGAACACTTTCGCGCGACAAGCGAAGGTCGATGCCGGTGTACTCTTGCGGCGAGAGGTAGGTGTCCAATAGGCTGGAAAAACCTACTCCGTATAGGGTGGCACGCGTTACATCGGCTTGCTTCGTTTGTGCATGTAGCATGCAACTAAGTGTTAGGCAAACAATCAACAAAATCTTTTTCATAAGAACCTGTTTAGTCGAACAACTTCATTTGTCCAGTCATTTCGTCCATAATATCCCCTTCGCTTTTTCCTGCATCGGGATCAAGGTTTTCGGGCTCGTCCTTTGTGCTTTCCTCTTCTTGTTGTGTAGGTTGTGGCTTGCGGGTTGGTTCCAATTCGTTGATTGTTTCAATCTCGAAGGTAGTTAGGCGTTTACCTTTTGCTTTGAATCCTTTAAGTAATGCAAACTCTTCTACGTCGATGATAAGTGGCTCGCGGAAAGAGTCATGTCCGCCAAAGACAACTTCCAAGCGTGGATAGGCTTCGTCGGTGAGCAATAGCAAGCGATTGTTTTTGTTTTCGCCCAAGTAATTTTGTTTGCGGTTGCTCGACTCGAAGTAGAAACGCTTGATGTATGGATAATTGTGCTGGTCGGCATCGTGTAGTATAGCTGTCCATGCTTTTGTGGGGTCAAACTTCTCCATGATGCGGATGTTGTCATCGTAGTGATTGTTCACATCAAAGTTGGTAGTATAGAAATCACCATTGTTCAACACAACCAATATCAAGTCGTCGTTATGGAATTCGCCCAAGTATTCGCCTCGTCCATCGTAGTTCAGGCGCATAATGTCGCGGTCGAACCACACTTGTCGTCCGCCCAAAGTAGAACCTCCTCGTTGCTTCAATGTAATGCGGTGTACAGGGTTCTTTGTCAGGATATTACCCATTGCTTGACGGCCTTTGATGATGACATTACTAAAGTCCTCTTCAAAGATAATGTGGCGGATGCGTGGGTTAGGTTTTAACGTCACTTTGATTACTTCCGCTTCACCATTAGGGTTGGCGCTGAAGTAAGCAATGCGTGAATCGGGTTCGCCTTGTGTGACATCGTATTCGCGATCGCGTACAATAGAGGTGACATTGAATCGCTTAATGTAATGGAATCCATTTTTTCCATTGCGATACACCACGTTGTAGATGGTGCGCGTATCGTTCTTTTTGAAAATGTTGGCGTATAGAATATTCTTTCCGATGAACTTCTTTTCGGCTACACCAGTAATGATGTATCGTCCGTCGCGGAAGAAGATGATGATGTCGTCGATGTTTGAGCAGTTGCAAATGAATTCGTCCTTCTTCAAACTTGTGCCGATAAAGCCCTCTTCGCGGTTGATGTATAGCTTTTCGTTGGCTTCGATAACCTTTGTTGAATCGATGGTGTCGAAGTTGCGAAGTTCGGTATGGCGTGGGAAATCTTTACCATATTTGCTTTGTAACATCCTGAACCACTCTACTGTATATTCTACAATATTCTTTAGGTGGCCGTTAATCTCCTTAATTTCTTTCTTCATGCGCGAGATGGCCTCTTCTGCCTTGTCCGAGTTGAATTTCAAGATGCGTGCCATCTTGATTTCCATCAGTCGCAAGATGTCTTCTTTGGTCACTTCGCGGATGAAGGTGGGGTAGTAAGGTGTCAAACGATCATCGATATGTTCGCAAGCAGCATCCATTGTCTTGGCTTGTTCAAATTCCTTGTCTTTATAGATGCGCTCTTCGATGAATATCTTTTCGAGTGAGGCAAAGTGAAGTGCCTCTTGTATTTCGCTTTTGCGTATTTCCAACTCTTGGCGAAGCAATGCTAACGTGTTGTCGGCCGATTTGCGTAATACGTCGCTCACGGTGAGGAAATGGGGTTTTTGCTCGTCTATCACGCAACAGTTTGGGGAGATGCTTACTTCGCAATCGGTGAATGCATAGAGTGCGTCGATTGTTTTGTCTGAAGAAACACCAGGCGCAAGGTGCACCAAGATTTCTACACTTCCCGAGGTAAGGTCTTCTACTTTTCTGATTTTAATCTTACCCTTTTCGCTTGCTTTTACGATAGAATCACATACGGTTGCTACGGTTTTTCCGTATGGTATTTCGCGGATGACAAGTGTCTTGTTGTCGAGTTTTTCAATTTTTGAGCGTACACGTACTACGCCTCCGCGCTCACCATCGTTGTATTTCGATACGTCAATGCTACCACCGGTTAGGAAGTCGGGATAGAGTTTAAACTCTTCGTTGTGCAAATAGCTGATGGCTGCATCACACAATTCGTTGAAGTTGTGCGGAAGAATTTTTGAAGAAAGACCTACGGCAATACCCTCTACGCCTTGAGCTAATAGCAATGGGAACTTTACGGGAAGAGTGATTGGTTCTTTGTTTCGACCATCGTACGAAAGTTTCCATTCGGTAGTTTTGGGGTTGAACACTACGTCGAGCGCAAATTTGGATAGACGTGCTTCGATGTAACGTGGTGCGGCTGCACCATCACCTGTTAGAATATTACCCCAGTTTCCTTGGCAATCGATAAGCATCTCTTTTTGACCAAGTTGCACCAAAGCGTCGCCAATACTAGCATCACCATGAGGGTGGTATTGCATGGTATATCCCACAATGTTGGCCACTTTGTTGTATCGACCATCCTCCATTCGGCGCATGGAGTGCAAGATGCGTCGTTGCACAGGCTTCAAACCATCCATGATGTGAGGTACGGCACGTTCAAGGATTACGTACGAAGCATAATCCAAAAACCAATTTTGATACATACCGCTAAGTTGGTATTTTACTTTACCATCTTTAGTATCGGCAGGCTTATAGTCAGAGTGCCCTTCGGGGGCTTGATTGTCGATGTTCTTCAATTCTTCAAGGTCTTCGCTCATAATTATTTGCAGATTTGCCACAAATATAGATAATTTTTTTTGGTTGCCAAAACAAAAAAAGGAAACAATCCATTCACAATCCCCTAACGTAAACTTGAATGGTTGTCTCCTTTGGCAAACTGCCTATTTATCTTGTTTTCGTAATTTAGCTATTGCGTTATCAATGCTTGTGTCTTTTGTATTTTGAAAAATCATAAACAAGCCATAGCAGGATGACTATAGGTATACACATCAGTGTCAATGTTATTAACAGCTTCATGTTCGATAATTTTTGATAGCGATTGCAAAGATATCATAAAGCATCTGATATGACAAAGGAAAATATCAAATATTTTATTTTTAAAAGCAGATAGATTGTTTGTCGTAATCCAATTTTGATTGTGAATGATTTCGTACCTTTACATCTATGGAAAAGAGCAAAATCTATATAGGTGAAGTCATCAAAGAAGTGATGAATTGCCAGCAAATAACCAAAGCAGAATTGGCAAGAAGATTGGCTGTTAGGCCGCAAAGTGTTGATTATTTATTGACACGAAAAAGTATTGATACCGATACGTTATACAATATTTCCAGAGCGTTGGATTATGACTTCGCGATGCTTTACTCCATTCATCAAAAACAGACAAATTTGGATATTTGTAGTGAACCCCAAATTTCTATGGCAAAAGTAACTGTTGAGTTAGAACTGAACAATGACGACATAAAAGCATTGAACCTTAAAAATCGCATTGCCGAACTCTTAAAATAGGAATCATCGCAGAACCTTTTTGAAATAAAAATTAAAGAGTTTCTAACTTTTCCTACTAAAAAATCCTATAAATAAGGTAAGGTTAGAGTGAATAACCGGATAAATCCTTATCTTTGTGCCGTTTTTAGAACGAATAGAAATAATAATCAAAATAAAAATACCACAAAATGGCTCAAGAAGATGTATTTAAGAAGCTCGTGTCGCATTGCAAGGAGTATGGATTCGTATTCCCAAGCAGTGAGATTTACGACGGACTCGGTGCCGTATATGACTACGGACAAATGGGTGTAGAATTGAAAAACAACATTAAACAATATTGGTGGCAAAGCATGGTGTTGCTGAACGAAAACATCGTCGGCATTGATAGCGCCATCTTTATGCACCCAACTATTTGGAAGGCAAGCGGACACGTTGATGCTTTCAATGACCCATTGATTGACAACCGCGATTCAAAAAAACGTTATCGCGCCGACGTACTTATCGAAGACCAATTGGCTAAGTATGACGACAAAATCAATAAAGAAGTAGCTAAGGCAGCTAAGCGTTTTGGCGAAGCCTTCGATGAAGCACAATTCCGTGCTACAAATGGCCGTGTGCTCGAATATCAAGGCAAACGTGATGCACTTCACGAACGTTTTAGCAAAGCACTTAACGATAACAACTTGGAAGAATTGCGTCAAATTATCCTTGACGAAGAAATTGTATGTCCTTTGAGCGGTACACGCAACTGGACAGAAGTTCGCCAATTCAACCTTATGTTCTCAACCGAAATGGGTTCAACTGCCGATGGTGCTATGAAGATTTACCTTCGTCCTGAAACTGCACAAGGTATCTTCGTAAACTACCTCAACGTGCAAAAAACCGGCCGCATGAAAGTACCTTTCGGTATCGCACAAATTGGTAAAGCATTCCGTAACGAAATCGTTGCTCGCCAATTCATCTTCCGTATGCGCGAATTCGAACAAATGGAAATGCAATTCTTTGTAAAACCTGGTACTGAACTCGATTGGTTTGCTAAGTGGAAAGAAACACGCTTGAAGTGGCACAAGGCACTTGGCTTTGGCGACGATCATTATCGTTATCACGACCACGACAAGTTGGCTCACTATGCCAATGCAGCTACCGACATCGAATTCCTCATGCCATTCGGTTTCAAGGAAGTAGAAGGTATCCATAGTCGTACAAACTTCGACCTTTCACAACACGAAAAGTATAGCGGAAAGAACATCAAATACTTCGATCCAGAAACCAACGAAAGCTATGTACCATACGTTATCGAAACATCAATTGGTGTTGACCGTATGTTCCTCAGCATTCTCTCTGCATCATACCAAGAAGAAAAGTTGGAAAATGGCGAAACACGCGTAGTTTTGAAGTTGCCTGCAGCATTGGCACCTGTTAAGCTTGCCGTAATGCCATTGGTGAAGAAAGATGGTCTTCCAGAAAAGGCACGCGAAATTATCAATGACTTGAAGTTCCATTTCAATTGCCAATACGACGAAAAAGACTCTATCGGTAAGCGCTATCGTCGTCAAGATGCTATCGGTACTCCTTATTGTATCACCATCGACCACCAATCGTTGGAAGACAATATGGTAACACTCCGCAACCGCGACACTATGCAACAAGAACGTGTCGCCATCAGCGATTTGAAGAACCTTATCGCCGATCGCGTTAGCATCACAAGCCTATTAAAGACATTGATTTAATCAGCAATATGGCGCACCTCTGTCTCTTCATGAAGGGGCAGAGGTGATGCCTAAAACATACATAATATAACGAATGAAAAAACTCGCAACACTTGCACTAATCTGCTGCACCACACTCTTTGCATTCATCGCATGCGACGAGGTGGAAGAAACATCCGTTTACGATAATTGGAGAGAACGTAACGAAACCTTTGTCGATTCGTTGCAACAAGTAGCCGGAAACAATTTCGTAGCTACCGTTGAGCAAGCCGACAATATGGTGTTGAACACCCTTTATGCGGTGTATGTTTCTTCGGTCAGCACCAATAAGAACGACTACTACATCTATTGCAAAAAACTTACAGCTAACCCTACCGGCAAACGTCCATTGTACAACGATACCGGTGTGAAGGCTTTCTACTACGGAACAAACATCTTAGGCAATCGCTTCGATGGTAATTTCGAAGGATATAAATCGACAGATAAAGGTAGCCTTGATGGTAGCAAAAGAATGCCTACTCAATTCGATGCCCCCATGCAATTCTCCATCTCTAACGTAATCCCCGGATGGACAGCAGCCTTGCAATTGATGCGCGAAGGTGAGCGTTGGATGCTTTACATCCCACAAGAGTGTGGATACGGTACCAAAAATCATAACGAAATCTTAGGTTACTCTGCCTTGACGTTCGATGTTATATTAGACGAAGTAATAGAGTGATAAGCCACTAAACCATCCATCGGGGTTTGTGCAATCGTACCAATGTTTAGTTGCAATTCGTTGGCTACTTCAATCAACAAATCCCGATAGAAATGGGCTATTGAGCCGCAAAAATGCACCTTGCACAAGCGATAGTCATATTGCATCACATTGCGGCGGAAAAAGGCGCTGAACGCCTCCTTTACCAATGCTTGTATGCTACTATCCTCCATATGTTTGGCTATGAAAGGCGAGAATGTTGCCAAAAAACGATTGGGGAATGGTTTGCGATATACGCGGTCAATAATCTCGGACGGTGTAAGATTGTATTCGCTTAAAAATGCCTCTTTCAAGCCTTCCGTAAGTTGATTCTTCAACAAACTTCCTATAAACAACTTTCCAAGCACAGCTCCACTTCCTTCATCACCAAGGATAAAGCCTAATGGTGAAACGTTTGCTACAATAGTTTCGCCATTGTAATAGCACGAATTAGAGCCTGTTCCCAATATGCAAGCAATACCTGCTTCCCTACCGCAAAGTGCACGAGCGGTACCAAGCATATCGCTATTCACTTCAATTTCACCCTCCACACAAAGGCTTTGACTTAAAGCATGACGCATTACCGCTATCTTGTCGAATGCGCATCCGGCACCATAGAAGTAGAGTGCCGACAAAGGTTTGTTGGGCAATTGGGGAGAGAGTGTTCTGGTGATTTCCTCAATAATCTCTTCTTCGCTTTGGAAATAAGGATTCATTCCTTTGGTTTGTACACGCAATACAACCTTATTTTTATCTATCAAGCACCAATCGGTTTTGGTCGAGCCGCTATCTGCAATTAGTATCATGTTGACTTACAATTTATGGTTTATGATTTAATTTCCCAAAATCTTCGGGGATACTCTTTCGGATTATTGTAGAAACGATTATTCCAGGTGTTGTACATAGGCATACCCATGCAAAGAACCATGTATAGCCGATATGCTCCTGAATCCAACCAGCGGGCATGCCCGGAATCATCAATCCTAATAGCATTATTCCTGTTCCTATGGCATAGTGGGCTGTTTTCTTGGGGTTATCGGCAATGATATAAATAAGGTATAACGTGCAAGCAGTAAATCCAAATCCATATCCGAATTGCTCAATGGCTACACAAGTGCCTACTATCCAAGTCTGTTGAGGAGTGGTTATAGCTAAAAATACATATAGTAAATCGGGTAAATTGATGGCTAATGCCATAGGTATTAACCAACGTTTGAATCCATCGCGTGATACAAGGATGCCGCTCACAATACCGCCTAATAATAGGCCAATAACACCGATTGTACCATAGATAAAACCTACAGTCGATGTCCCTAAATCCAATCCTCCTACACTATTGTCATCGAGTAAGAATAGCGATGCCATTTTGGTTAATTGTGCTTCGCCTAATCTATAGGTTAATAGGAAAAATAGGATAAATCCGATTTCCTTTTTTTGAAAGAAAGTAGTGAATGTCTTCACGAAATCCTCCCAAATCCCTTTAGCGCTCAGTGCTTCGTTGCTACAATCTTTAGCAGGGCGTGGTAGGATATAATTGTGATAAAGGGCCAATGCTATAAATATTCCAGCCATTAAATAGAATACTAAGCTCCAAGCCAATTGGATGTTGCCGTATTTGTTTTCTATCCATCCGGCCAACATAACCAAGATGCCTTGCCCGAAAATCATGGCGAAGCGATAAAATGTATTTCGAATACCAACAAAGAAAGATTGTTCTCCTTCGCTCAATCCTATCATATAGAATCCATCGGCCGATATGTCGTGAGTAGCACTACCAAAGGCGATGAGCCAAAAGCAAGCAAGGGTAGCTTGCACATAGAAAGGCGTTGGGATAAAGAATGCAATACCCGCCATTGATGCCGCAATAAGCGTCTGCATACTGACAATCCACCATCGTTTGGTCTTTAGCAAATCTACAAAAGGACTCCAAAGCGACTTGATAGTCCAGGGCAGATAGAGCCATGAGGTATATAAGGCTATCTCAGTGTTGCTCAATCCCAACTCTTTATACAAAAAAGTAGAGATGGTGATAACCGCTACATAGGGTAACCCTTCGGCAAAGTATAGCGAAGGAATCCATTTCCATGCGGATGTTTTCGAGGTATATAATCTGTCTTTTCCCATACGTTTCTTTATGAATAGATTTTTTCAATATCGGCACCCGGGTAGTAGTGCAAAAGAATGGTGTCGTAGGTATAACCTTGCTCGCCCATTACGGCGGCACCTATCTGACAAAGGCCTACACCATGTCCCCATCCTGCGCCTACTATTCGGTAGCCCTGCGGAATGCGTTCGGTAGATGCACCGAGTTTGTCCACCACAAACGCCGAACTATATAGGTGCGATTCGGATAGTGTGCGCCTTATTTCCAACTCTTTCCCGATAATCATTGTACGCTTTGTACCTACGATTTTCAACTTCCAAATCCTTCCGCTTGTGCCGCGTGCAAGGGGTTGTAAATCGACAATTTCGCCAAAATCAATCCCCGAACGTCGATGGATAAGGTTGGCCAACTCGCTTTGCGTATAGCTTACCTCCCAACGATAGAAATCGGTTGTCTCTTGGTCGTAGTTGTTCAGCACTTGTCCCAAGATTTGCTTATCGGTTGTGTTGCAAAAGGCCGTAGGCTTACTCCTAATCCACTTCTCTGCTTCCGCTTCATTGGTCAAGTCGGGTAGGGAAGTATCTGTTTTGCTATCGCGTTGCTTGCTCAGGTAGGGTAGATGCTTCTCTTCCCAGCAATAAGCAAACTCTTCGAATGCCCCTCCGCAACACTTCGAAAAACGTGCATCGCAGATGCTATCGTTGTGCATCAAAACCTTGCCTCTTGTCGCTTCGATAGCCTCTCTCACGGCTTGAGTCGAAGCGCGTGTAATACCTTGATAGCGTTGACAATGGTCGTCAGCACATACATCGTATAGCGTATGATCTTCGCGGTCGTACCAACGAATCAACTCCTCTTCTGTTTGGTGGCAAGTGCTATAGCAAGCATGCTCTTCCTTCAACGCTTTATTTTTGTTGATTTGCGCCAATAGCCAACTACGCGAAATCACCGCATGCGCTTTCAATAATTCGGGCGAAGCCGTTGCACTCATCTCCGACGAGATAACGCTGGTCAGGTAATCTTCCACCCCAACGATGTTCACGGCCGTAATCTTCTCTCCCTCGACAATCAGCTTCAGTGCCCCTTGAAAACGTTGATTTTCCTTGCGCTCCCAATGGAAGTGAATTCCGATGACTACCTCTTTCAACTCGAAAATGGCATCTTCGGTAGCCGGAATAAAGAGTAATTCTTCATAAAACAGCCCATTCCATCGAATTTTTCCTTCTTCATAGCTTGCGGTTTGCTCTCCGATTATTTTCCCTTTAGGAGAAATAAAATTTCCGTTAAGGGAAAATTTAATTTCCTTTCCGGATAGGATGCCCACCTCCACTTTCGGCTCTTGGAGGCGCTTGCAAATTTGCGAAACCTCTTCTGCACTTAAACACACTTCGGAAACGATATTTTCCGCCATTTCATCGGTGATTTTCTCGAAATCTTCGGCAATGGGTAGGATAAGTACGCCACCCAAATCGACCGATGCCGGGCTACACAACAAACGCTCGTTGCCCTCGGCCGTGTAGCAAGAAGGTCGATGCTTTCGTCTTAGTAGGAGGAAAAGTATCCACTTCCCCTCTTCGTACATAGCCAAGAGGTTCATCATCGGTTCTTCACCGGCCGACGATGTAGGTAATGTTTGATAGATGATGTTGAACAATCGTTCGGCATCATCCAAGCTGTTCGATTCAATAATCAGTGTGTTTCGGGGTGCATCGTCCATGCGCCAAAGCCTTGCATCGCCTTGTCGCGTTACCTTTTCGCCTTTTCGCTCTTTCCAATCGTTCTCTATCGGCATAAATCCACGACTTCCGGCTTGGAAGTGCATGTGGTCGGGTGCCGAGGCACCACACTTCGGGCCGTTGTAGAAGATAGTATAGTCGGGCAATGCTTGTGCTAAGGTAAGCATATCGCGTATCCTACCTTCAATGCGTTGAGGTGTGTGTGCAATGTCGGGTATAGTGAGATGTTTAGGGAAGATGGGGTAGGGATTTACTAACACTTCGTAACGCTCTTTGTAAACAATGGCTTCTTGTTCAGTTGGCCGATTGGATGCGCAAAGGAAGCATTTGCGTGCTTGGATGGATTGTGCATCCGTCTTTGCCCCCGACGAGGTGATGCGAGCAGGGTTGAATTGCACTTTGTAGGCAATGCCGCCCACTTGCAACTCTTTTACGCACACACTGGCCAATGCTTCATAGTTAGCTTTTGCTAGCGGCCAATTGCTCAGTTGCTTGGTTAGTAATGAATCTACCTTTTCCTTCATGCTTGTTGTTCTTTATTCCATTGAATACGCGCTTCCAACTCCCATGTGCGGATGCTATCTTTGTATAAGTTGTTGGCGTTTATTTTTGCGATGTCGAGTGCGGCATCCGAATTGCCTTCCCATCGGCGACACAGATACACCACGTCATACACACGACCTATTTGATAGTGGCGGCTAAAACGCAAGCCAAGTGCGTAATCCTCGCCATAGCTTGTGTTGGGCACCTTTATTTGGCGTAGCAATGGTGTATAGAAAGCGCGCGGTGCTCCCAAGCCATTGATGCGTAGTGCATTGTTTCGGCCATTGTCGGGTGTCCATTCGCGGTGGTCAATGATGCCGGGAGGAAGCATGTTCATCTCAAAGTCGGTCATCATGTAGGTACCCACCACCATGGCACATTGTTGCTCGTAGAAAGCCTTCACCATTGTGGATAGTGTATGCTCGTCTTTATACACATCGTCGCTATCCAATTGGATGGCAAACTTACCGCATTTGGCATGGTGTACGCCTACATTCCAACATCCGCCAATGCCCAAATCGTTGCGATTGGGGATGATATGAATCAGCCGCTCATCCTCCTTGAATTCGTCGATGGCCTCTGTTGTGCCGTCGGTAGAATGGTTGTCGATAACAATCAGGTTGAACTTAAAATCGCATTGTTGCATCAGCACCGAGCGGATGGCATCGCGAATCGTTCGTATGCGGTTGCGCACCGGTATGATGACCGATGCTTCGTATTCAAACACATCTTGGTCGAAGTCTATAGCCGTGAAGTTAGGCGCAAGGTATCCACCAATTGCTTTCAAGTGCTCGGTGCAAGCCTGTTCCATCTCTATCTGTCGGTTTCTGTTGCGTGGATCTACATAGTCAAATTGCTTCTCGCCACTTTTGCGTACATCCGTTTCCACTTCGGTGTAGAAGTATTCGTTGATATGTACCAACTTCTCCGTTTGCGAAACCTTCAAGCGTAAATCGTAGAGGCCGGCATAGGTATAATCGGCATCCATTCGTTGGGTAGCAGCTTTCAATGCCGTTGTATTGAACAGCATCACCGAGCCAAAGTCGAAATCATCGCGTAACGCCCCCGATTGATAATCAATGACCGGTGCGGCTATTTGTTTGCCACCTTTCAGTTGGTAGTGGTCGGCATACACCATTCCTGCATGGTTATCCTCTGCAATCTGACACATACGTTCCAAAGCAAACAATCCCAACTTCAACGGGCTTCCTTTGGTGTATAGCAATGTATAGTCGGCTTGGGTTGTTTCTCCAATCCACTTTATGGTGGCCGACGATTGCGGTTCGTCGATGCTAATGGGGTAGATATGGTTCACTAATGCACACTGCTCCAATTCGTGTTGGATAGCACTGAAATCTTCTTCACTCACTAGGGGGATAAAGCAATCAATCATCTTGATTTACGTTTTTACGATTTACGATTTGTCTTTTTTATCAATAGTGTAAGTATCAAGGCGGTAATTACGGCATTGATAATGAGTAGTTCGAAGCTGATTTGATAGCCACCAAACCACTTCTCGCTATTGCTTTGTAGTATATAGCAGATAATAGGCGAAGCAATGGCCGCTACGGGTACCCACTTATCGCGCACCGACTTGCGGCATGCCAATCCGAAGAAGAACATACCTAAAATGGGGCCGTAGGTGTAGGATGCCAAGCTATATACCGCATTGATGGCACTATCGTTGTTCAGGTAGTAGAAAGCAATGATAACTACAATCATTAGCACCGACATGGCTATATGCACTCCCTTACGTGTTTTGGTCAGTTCTGTTTCGTCTTGTCGCTTGTTGGCCTCCAAAATATCTACCGTGAACGAGGTGGTGAGTGCCGTTAGCGCACTACCTGCGGCCGAGTAAGAGGCGGCTATCAGTCCGATAATGAAGACGATGCCCACAAACGTGGGGAAGCCTTCGCTCCACACTACGGCACTGAACAATGCATCGCCGGCCACTACACTATCGGGCATGTTGGCCTCTTTGTATAGGTATAGCAACGTGCCGAGCAAGAGGAACAAACCGATAAGGAAGATTTGTACAAACGAGCTGACAATCATATTTTTTTGCGATTCACGGAAATTTTTGCAACTCAAGGTGCGTTGCATCAAGTCTTGGTCGAGGCCTGTCATCGCAATAATCATGAACACACCGGCTATGAATTGCTTCCAAAAATAACGAGCATCGTTGGGGTCATCGAAGAAGAATATGCGACTTGTAGGGTGGTCGACAATAGCCGCGGTCATCTCGCCGAAGCCGAGGTGTAAGTTCTTGGCAATGACAAAGATGCAACACACCACCGAGGCAATGAGGCAGAAGGTTTTCAACGAATCTGTCCAGATAAGCGACTTTACACCCCCTTGCGAGGAGTATAGCCAGATAAGTGCCACCGTCAGCACCACGTTCAGGGCAAAAGGAATGCCCAAGGCGTCGAACACCAAGTTTTGCAACACCACGCACACCACAAAGAAGCGCACCGATGCGCCTAACATCTTCGACACGAAGAAGAACCAAGCCCCCGTGTGATAGGTGGATAGCCCAAAACGATTTTCCAAGTAACCATAAATGCTGAGCAAGTTCATTCGGTAGAACATCGGTATCAATACCAAGGCTATGATGATGGCACCAACGAAGAAGCCCAACGTCATTTGCATGTACGAGTAGCAGTTGGTAGCCACCGAGCCGGGCACCGAGATGAATGTCACGCCCGATATGGCGGCACCAATCATGGCGAAGGTAGCCAAGTAAACCGAAGATTTCCGATTGCCGGTAAAGAAGCCGACATTATCGGCCTTTCGGCCGGTTATCCACGATATGATGAATAGCAATGCAAAGTAGCATGCAATGGTGATAAGTACAATCCAAGCGGTAGTCATTTGAAAAAATATTAGTGTTTAGTGATTAGTGTTTAATGATTAGTGACATTCGAATAGCTTTTGTTTATCACTAATCACTAACCGCTAATCGTTATATAACAAGTACGGTTTTCGTTGCTCTTTAAACTTCGCTACATCCTCTTGCCAGGTGGCGCGAATCTCCTCGGCACTCTTCCCTTCGATAATCATCTTTCTTACCTTGTCGGTGCCAATCAGTAGTTCAAAGAAGGAAGTAAAAAACTTGTCCCCCATCTTTAGGTTGCGGTAGGCATCAATTACGTAAGACAAATCCAATCCCTTCTTCCAAATCTCTTCATTGCTCATTGCCCTTAAATCTACCCCGTAGCATAGCTTATCCTGTTGAGGCGGATTCTTTGCGCCGGCTTTACTCTTGGGGGTAAAGCTAAAGTTGTATCCCTTCATGTCGGGGTGTCCATACACTTGAAAGGGCATGTCGGTGCCTCGTCCTAAACTGACGGGGGTACCTTCGAAAAGACAGATGGAGGGATATAGATAGACGGCCTTCATGTTCGGAAGGTTGGGCGAGGGCGCAATGGGCAACTCGTATAGAGTTTGATGGGTGTAGTTCATACATGGGATAATGGTGAGTTTGCATTGCCGCTTTTCGGGTAGCCATCCTTCGCCATTCACCATCTGAGCCAATTCGCCAAGTGTCATGCCATGCACTACCGGTATGGGTAGCCATCCTACCCCCGACTTATGTTTCATATCCAAAAGGGGACCATCTACATAATGTCCGTTCGGGTTGGGGCGGTCGAGTAGTAACACCTCGCGGTTATGTTCGGCACACGCATCCATCAGTCGGCACATCGTGATATAATAGGTGTAGAAGCGCAGCCCTACATCTTGTATGTCCATTACCAATACATCGAACTTTTGCATCGAGGCGGTACTTGGTTTGTTTCCTTTGCCATCGTATAGCGACAAGATGGGTACCCCCGTCTTTTTATCTACCGAGCTCGACACATGTTCGCCGGCATCGGCATTGCCGCGAAAACCATGTTCGGGCGAGAAGATGGCCGTTACATTTACGCCACTCTCTATAAGTACGTCCAACAAATGCTTATCGCCCACCATCCCCGTATGATTGGAGAAAATGGCCACTCGCTTACCTTCGAGCATTGGCAGATATTGTGAGGTTTGTTCGGCTCCCACCACTACGCGTTCGGCCTCTTGTGCTTGGCAAGCAAGCAACGTGCTGCATAGGGCAAGAATCAATAAAAACAGTCTGTTCATAGCTTTAGTATAAAAGATGGGGTAAAGATAGTGCAAGCTGAGCGAAGAAAAAAGAAGTTTAACTTATTTTTTTCTTCCGAGGCGTAGCCTATCTTATCAAAAACTAGGATAGTTTTTTGTTTTAAGTACTTTACAATCTTTTCTACGTACTAATTTGTTTGTTATCCTTCTGAATTAAAATGGTTGTTTCACTCAACAAAGATGATAAAGTCTTGAGAAAAAATAAAACCACGATGCGGTTTTAATAAATCACATCGTGATTTCATGAAACCACGGTGTGATTTCATAAAATAACGACGCGATTTTAACTTTTTTCGGTTGATTAATCATTTCTTTCTAAAAGATAAGCAATTTATTTATTGCCGATGAGCAGAAATTTTGTTCGTGAAATGAGTTGGAATTTGCCTCGGGGGAAAATAATGTTTTGCATCTAATAAGATATTTCCTCTAATATACTACACCTCGTCATATCCGAAGGCATAATGTATTGTCCCGTCATGCCGGGTAGGTAAACATCGGTGCGGCGGCCTTCGCTAATGGAGATTCCTACTAAACCATAGACGTATTCGACGAGTTCGGTGCAATAGAGGGCGGTGGTGTCTTCAAGGTTGTAGTCGTGGTCGAAGGGTACTTGCTTTTCGCTCAAGCGCAAGGCGTGGGTGGCGGCTATGGATTTCAACGAATCGCTTATCTGTGGGCGGTAAATGCCTACAACGCATTCGGTGTATCTACCGATAAAATTCCGTGCATCCTCGCATTTCACTCGGTCGAAATCGCCTTCGAAGTCGTGTTCGTGGGGTACGGCATGCACTACGTGGAGAGTGCTATCTTTGCACACTACTATGCCTACATGCGAGTAACGTCCTTCCGTATCGGCCATCGTAACAACATGTCCCACAAAACCGGTGCCTCGTCGGAAAATCAAATCGCCCTCTTCGAGGTGTACAAGCAAGCTATCCACATTGCTATGTGGAGTTGCCTGTTGTTTCTTGCATCCCATTGCCAGGAACAAGGATAGGCAAAGCAGTATGGCGATAATAGCTTTTTGCATAGTGTATGAAAAAGGCGGTGTGACAAGGATACACACCGCCTTTTTATGATTTATATGGATTACTTATCCATGGCAAGTTTCCATTCGCCACCGTCGAGCTTCATTTCTGCTTTCTCGGTTTCTTCCGAACCATCACCATAGGTAATCTTCAATTCGACAACAGCCGATTGGCCATCTTCTGCAATGGTTTCGCTCAATGCTTCTACGCTTTTTATGCCGCCTTTCTTTTCGAATTGTGGGGCTGCTTTTTCTTTCAGTAAAGAGGCAATCATGGCTTTGCTTTGCTCTACTTCTTCGGCATCGGTGCTTTCGTAAAACATGTTTTCGGCAACAGCATCGTAATCGCCATCAATAACCATTTGGTAAACTTCTACCGCAGCATCCGATGGAGTAGATCCACCACAAGATACCATAAACAATGCTGCTACTACAGCAAAAATAGAGAATACTTTTTTCATACGCATAGTTTTTAAGCGTTAATAGTTGTAAGGCTCTTAATGTAATCAGCAGGTAGTCAGAGCCTTGGTAGGGCTATCGCTGATGATTGTTGGTTGGGGCAAATATAGTGACATTTTTACAAAGAACAATTAGTCACTATCTTCTAATTGGAAAATGTCGTCTAATCTCTTTTCAAATACTTTTGCGATTTTCAATGCCAATACAGTGGAAGGAACATATTTCCCTTGTTCAATGGCATTGATTGTTTGACGGCTTACTTTTACCAACTCGGCCAATTGTTGTTGCGTCATACGTTTAATAGCTCGCTCAACGCGGATATTGTTTGTCATAATAATCTCTGATAAATATAGTATTATATAACTGCATCTTGTCTAAAACGATAAAGTGTCCAGAAATATCTTGTAATGAATAAAAATAAAAGGCTGAACATATATATGGTCATAAAATTTAAATAAGGGACACCGAATATAACCAATGTGCAGATTATTAATAATATACTATTTACCATAATGGCCCATATTAAAGCATTCATTCTGATGCTTGCTATACATTCGTCTTCGTCTTTTTCTTTAGAAAAACCAATGAATAGCATTGAAATCGTTAAGAAAACAACAATGATTTCATCTGTCCAAGAATCGTTTTTGGCTATTGAAAAGATGCTGGTGTCAGTAAGACCATCAAATAATGCTAAAGTATTAGAACCACCAATCTCAATGAATGTTCCACCGCTAATTAAATAACCTACTCCCCATATAAAGAATGGAATAAACAACCCCCAACCAATCTTTCTAAAGACAATTGGAAATAAATAATTAGATTTCATACTCTTGATTTATTAATATTTGTTGCAAATGTAATGCAAACTTTACATATAGACAAATATATATTACATAAAGTTGCGTATTTATGACTTTTTAACAAGTGTATGTTCAATAAAGAAGGCTAACTAATCGGTCTGTGACTTCTTAGTTAGCCTTTATTTATATAGTTTTTGTCTATCAGCAAACGTTTACTTCACGTTTCCGTTCTTAATCAACCATTCGGCAATTTGAACAGCATTCAAAGCTGCACCTTTCTTGATTTGGTCGCCCACAATCCAGAAGGTAAGACCGTTTTCGTTGGTTAAGTCCTTGCGGATGCGGCCCACATATACAGGGTCTTTACCTGCCAAGAAGAGTGGCATGGGGTATTCCTTTTCTGCAGGGTTGTCCATCAACACCAAACCATCGCCATTGGCAAATGCTTCGCGAGCTTCCTCAATGCTGATGGGGCGTTCGGTTTCTACCCAAATGCTTTCCGAGTGCGAACGCAATGCCGGTACGCGTACACAAGTAGCGCTAACCTTGATGTCGGAATGCATAATTTTCTTGGTTTCGTTGTACAT
>JAFYML010000023.1 GCA_017556595.1 Bacteroides sp. | reverse complement strand
GGAATGGCTGTACCTGCCACCTTGCGTGACATGGAACCGAATTGTACTTCCATTTCGTTGGTGAAGAAGATTTCTCCCTTACGCAAATCGTTGATATGCAAATGGCGGTTATTGCCCATTTCCCATTCTTCGACCTTGCCTGTGCTGGCATTGATAGCTACAAACTTGAATTCCAACGGGAATTTCAAATCCTTGATAGGAAGGGTTGCCACCCATTCGTTAGCTTGGATTTCTTCCATGCAGATGGCGCGATCCGGATTCCAGTAGCCTAATTGTTCTTCGCGACCACAGATACCCAAAATTTGTTTGCGGTGGTGTAAACATGGACAGAGGGCACGAAAAACAATGTCACCTTGGCCGGTACATTGGTCCTTCGGAGCATTTTCCAAGGAATAGTTGCCACTGAATGCAGCGCTATAAAGATGGGATGCCATCGGTAGGTCTTTCCATGTGTCATTCAAGATATAATGACTCTTCTGCTTCTTACTTGGGCAGAAGATGTGTGCCATGGTGCCGCTTTCCCGGCGGCTGCATTGGCCATCCAAAAATACACCATAGCGGTAGGTTAGGGGAACACCTGCAGGAGCGTCGGTCATTTCTTCGCTGCCTTCCCACACGATTCCGTCACTTGTGCCCAACATGATTGGGCTATTCTCTTGACCTTGCAGCATGACGCCTATAGATTCGCCCCATGCGGTACGGTACTCAATTCGAAATGTGAGTTTCATAGTTCTTATTTATGATGATTAATATTCAATTAACTTCAAAATTAGGATTTTCTTTGGGAATATTGGTCTTTTTATATAAAAAATATAAGTGAGGATTGTTCGTTTTTGCTTCCTATTTAGCTAGCGATGTGCGATATCCTCCCATTTCATCGAAGAAAAAGCCTTGATGGATAGTTGATTCAAAGAGGAATTTTGCTTGGAAAATATAAATGAAGAGAGCAAAAAAAGTCCCGAACTTGTGGGTTCGGGACTACCTCTGTGTAAGATGTGAGGATGGATTTAAAAAATTAGTTATGAAACAAATTACGCATCGATATTTGCATACGTTGCGTTTCTCTCTATGAACTCGCGTCGTGGAGCCACATCGTCGCCCATAAGCATGGAGAAGATATAGTCTACGTTTGCGGCATTTTCAATGGTTACTTGCTTGAGGATACGAGTTTCCGGATTCATGGTAGTTTCCCACAATTGTTCCGGGTTCATTTCACCAAGACCTTTGTATCGTTGGGTATGGATACCACCTTCGTTACCGTCAGCATACTTCTCGATGAAAGCCATACGTTCTTCTTCGTTATAGCAATACTCGCTAATCTTTCCCTTTGAGCACTTGTACAAAGGAGGGTTGGCGATGTAAAGGTGGCCGGCTTCAATGATTTCTGGCATATAGCGATAGAACAAAGTCATGATAAGGGTGTCGATGTGTGCGCCATCGACGTCGGCATCGGTCATGATAATTACCTTATGGTAACGCAATTTGTCAATGTTTGCCTTCTTGCTGTCGTCGTCGCCATCTACACCGAAACGTACACCGAGGGCAGTAATGATGTTGTTTACTTCATCACTTTCGAACGCCTTGTGCCACATAGCCTTTTCTACGTTCAAGATTTTACCTCTCAACGGAAGGATTGCTTGAGTTGCACGGCTACGGCCTTGCTTTGCAGAACCACCCGCAGAGTCCCCTTCGACAAGGAACAATTCACATTCTTGTGGAACGCGGCTAGAACAGTCGGCCAATTTACCCGGCATGCCGCCACCACCCATCGGGCTCTTGCGTTGTACGGTTTCACGTGCCTTGCGGGCAGCAATACGTGCTGTAGCGGCCAAGATAACCTTGTCTACAATCTGCTTGGCTTC
>JAFYML010000022.1 GCA_017556595.1 Bacteroides sp. | reverse complement strand
CTTTGGCTTGAGCGACCTTCATCAAATGCGTGGGCGTGTAGGCCGTAGCAATAAAAAGGCCTTCTGTTATCTGTTGGCACCTCCTTTATCCTCGTTAACGCAAGAAGCTCGCCGACGCTTGCAAGCTATTGAAAACTTTAGCGATTTAGGAAGTGGCATACACATTGCTATGCAGGATTTGGATATTCGAGGCGCGGGCAATATGCTTGGTGCTGAACAAAGTGGCTTCATTGCCGATTTAGGTTATGAAACCTATCAAAAGATATTAACCGAGGCCGTGCGCGAGTTGAAAAACGATGAATTTGCAAACCTATACGTTGAGCAAGAGCAACAAGAGGCTGATGGTAGTGGACAAATTAGTGGCGAACAATTTGTTGACGAATGTCAGGTAGAAAGCGACCTTGAATTGCTTCTTCCGGCCGATTATGTTACCGGAAGTAGTGAGCGTATGTTGCTATATCGTGAGCTCGATTCGTTGACATTAGAGAAGGATGTACAAGCCTTCCGCGAACGCCTTGAAGACCGCTTTGGCCCTATACCAAATGAAACCGAAGAGTTGTTGCGCATTGTTTCCCTTCGTCGTTTGTCGGCTCGTTTAGGTGTAGAAAAGGTATATCTGAAAGGTGGTCGTATGAGCCTATTCTTTGTTAGCAACCCCGATAGCCCCTATTATCAAAGCCAAGCGTTTGGTAAGATGATAGATTATATGATGAAATATACTCGTCGTTGCGATTTGCGTGAGCAAAATAATCGTCGTAGCATGCTTGTGAAAAATGTTTCTACGGTAGAAGAGGCCGTTTATATCTTGCGCGAAATCGCTTTATTGTGACATTAATGTCCGATTCGTGTGACAAATCTGTCACCTTTTGTCACCATTTGTCACGAAATCACAAATTTTTCCCAGGAAAAACAGTTTGGCACGTAATTTGTTATATAGAATAGTGTCGGGCAATTACAAAATAACCCCCGATAAAAGTATAATGAAATTAGTAACTAAATTATAAGAAAGAATTATGGGAAAAATTATTGGTATTGACTTAGGAACAACAAACTCTTGTGTAGCAGTTTTCGAAGGTAACGAACCTGTTGTAATCACAAATAGTGAAGGTAAGCGCACTACTCCTTCTGTAGTAGCATTCGTTGATGGTGGCGAACGCAAAGTTGGTGATCCTGCTAAGCGTCAAGCTATCACTAACCCAAAGCGCACCATTTATTCTATCAAGCGTTTCATGGGTGAAAATTGGAACCAAGTACAAAAAGAGATCTCTCGTGTACCTTATGTTGTAGTGAACGAAAACAACATGCCACGTGTAGATATCGATGGTCGTAAATATACTCCACAAGAAATTTCGGCTATGATTCTTCAAAAGATGAAAAAGACTGCCGAAGATTATCTTGGTCAAGAAGTGACAGAAGCAGTTATCACTGTTCCTGCTTACTTCTCAGATTCTCAACGTCAAGCAACTAAGGAAGCCGGACAAATTGCAGGTTTGGAAGTGAAGCGTATTGTAAACGAACCTACTGCAGCTGCTTTGGCTTATGGTATTGACAAGGCAAACAAAGATATGAAGGTTGCTGTGTTCGACCTTGGTGGTGGTACATTCGATATCTCTATTCTTGAATTTGGTGGTGGTGTGTTCGAAGTACTTTCTACAAATGGTGATACACAACTTGGTGGTGATGACTTCGACCAAGTAATCATCAACTGGTTGGTAGAAGAATTCAAGAACG
>JAFYML010000272.1 GCA_017556595.1 Bacteroides sp. | reverse complement strand
GTTTGCGTCACGGCTATTTTTTTATGCATAAATTATTTTTTATTTATACTAAAATTCAAATACAATTTATACTAAAATTATTTTGAATTTATGCGATGAGTTTTTTAGGATTGTGGCGCATAGTATAAATTGAAGCGTTAAAACAGAAAAGGCGATGCGTTCAATACGCATCGCCTTTCTTATTTAGCTTGTAAACTAATTACTTGCGATAGTTATCCAATTGCTCGGCAGTGAACTTGCGGATGAAGTTGAAGTGCTTTTCAATTTCTGATTCTGCGTAGTTTACATATACCAAAGCTGATTTGCTGAACATTTCGGGTTCGTTGGTTGCGTCTTGGATAATGAGGTGCGACATAACGCAAACAGCAGCCATTTCGTAAAGACGACGAGCAACGAAGTCGAGCAATTCTTGGTCGTTGGCTTCCTTCACGGCGTTAGTGCAGGCTTCGAACTTGCTTACCATGCTCTTAACGCGGTCTTGCAATGGTTGCATTTCGGCACTTACTGGATACATACCGTATTCTTGCAAAGTAGCTGCATAGCTACCATTGGTTACGTAGCGGATAGCGGCAACGGTTTGCAATTGGGTAGTACCTTCGTAGATAGAGGTGATACGAGCATCGCGGTAGATGCGTTGGCAAGGATATTCCAACATAAAGCCCGAACCACCATGGATTTGGATTGAATCGTATGCGTTTTGGTTAGCATATTCCGAGTTCATACCTTTTGCCAAAGGAGTGAAGGCATCGGCCAACTTGGCATATCTCTTTTGTTCTTGGCGTTCTTCGGGGGTAAGCTTGCGTTCGCGAGCAATGTCGTCCAATGCTTTGTAGATGTCAACGTAGCGAGAAGTTTGGTACAACAATGCACGACCGGCATCGAGCTTAGCCTTCATGATGGCAAGCATGTCGTAAACAGCTGGGAATTCGATAATGGCTTTACCAAATTGCTTGCGGTCTTTAGCGTATGCCAAACCTTCGTTGTAAGCTGCTTGGCTCAAACCTACTGATTGAGCAGCGATACCCAAGCGAGCGCCATTCATCAAAGCCATAACGTACTTAATCAAACCAAGCTTACGGTCGCCACAAAGTTCTGCCTTGGCATTCTTGTAAACCAATTCGCATGTAGGTGAACCGTGAATACCAAGTTTGTTTTCGATGCGGCGAACGTTTACACCACCATCGCGCTTGTCGTAGATGAACATAGAAAGACCACGTCCGTCTTTTGTTCCTTCTTCCGAACGAGCCAATACCAAGTGCAAGTCGGCATCACCATTGGTAATGAAACGTTTTACACCGTTCAAACGCCAGCAGTTGTTTTCTTCGTCGAAGGTTGCTTTAAGCATAACCGATTGCAAGTCGGAACCAGCATCGGGCTCGGTCAAGTCCATTGACATGGTTTCGCCAGCACAAATACGTGGGATGAAACGGCTATGTTGGTCTTCGTTACCGAATTCATAAAGTGTTTCGATACAGTCTTGCAATGACCAAATGTTGCTGAAACCGGCATCGGCAGCAGCTACGATTTCGGCACACATGGTGTAGGGAGTGATGGGGAAGTTCAAACCACCGTAGCAACGGGGCATGGTCATACCATTCAAGCCTGCCTTTACCATGGCGTCGAGGTTTTGAGCAGTACCGGCTGCATAGCGTACACGGCCGTTTTCGCAATGTGGGCCTTCTGCATCTACGCCTTCTGCATTAGGTGCAATGATTTCGCCAGTGATTTCGCCGGTGATTTCCAATACTTTGTCATACGAGTCCATTGCGTCTGCAAAATCTTGCGGAGCATAGTCGTATTGGTCTTTGTCTCTATAGTCGCGCTCTTTTAGTTCGCAGATGCGCTTCATCATCGGATTGTTCAAGTGATACTTGAGTTCCGGTACTTCGCTATAATAATTTGCCATTTTACTTGCTATTTTTCTTGTAATACTTAATCAGTTTCGGAATAACTTCTTCCACTGTACCATTAATCACGTAGTCGGCAATGGTGTTGATAGGAGCATTTTCATCGTTGTTGATAGAGATGATGATGCCTGCATCTTGCATACCGGCGATGTGTTGGATTTGTCCTGAGATGCCGCAAGCAATGTAGAGCTTGGGGTGAACGGTAACACCTGTTTGACCAATTTGGCGGTCGTGATCGGCAAAACCTGCGTCAACGGCGGCACGGCTTGCACCAACTTCTGCATGAAGTTCTTTTGCCAATTCGAATAGCTTGTCGAAGCCTTCTTTCGAGCCCATACCATAACC
>JAFYML010000271.1 GCA_017556595.1 Bacteroides sp. | reverse complement strand
TGGGGATATATCAGCGATAAGTTGAACATTCCTTTGTCGCGTTTGTCTAAAGACAATGTAGAGGAAACACTCACAAATAAAGGTGTGGATAAAGAATTGATTACAAGCTTTATCAATGCACTGAATAGTTGCGAGTTTGCTAGATTTGCACCTGGCGATCCAGCACAAGCCATGGACAATCTATATCAAGATGCTATTACCGTAATTAGCAAAATGGAAAATTCTATCAAAGGATAAATAAATTGAAAAGCAATATATTATGAAAAAAATTATCATTTTTTCGTTAACTATCATAAGCATGCTCAATGTTTGGGCACAAAACACTAAAGCTGAAGCAGATAGCGCATATATAAACAACGACTACGTCAAAGCTATAGAGATATACGAAGCGTTGCTACAAGAAGGCGAAGCTGCCGAATTATATTATAACTTAGGTAATAGCTATTATAAACAAGGTGATATAGCAAAAGCCATACTAAATTATGAACGTGCTGCATTGCTAAGTCCTAACAATAGCGACATACAAGCAAATCTTGAAATTGCAAGAGCAAAAACTATTGATAAAGTAGTTCCTATACCAGAAATCTTTTTCGTAGCATGGACAAAAGCACTTATCAGCAAATTGAGTGTAGATACATGGGGAAAAATCGGTATTGTTTGCTTCATTTTATTTATTGTAGCATTGTCTGCATTCTTCTTTACCAAACAAATTAAAACAAAGAAAATTAGCTTTACAGCAGGACTTATTTGCTTAGTAATAAGCGTTTTATGCAACATATTTGCATGGACACAAAAAAGCGATTTAATGAATAATAAAGAAGCCATTATACTATCGCCAAGCGTAACCGCAAAAAGTACGCCAAGCGAAAATGGTACAACGCTTTTCATTTTGCACGAAGGCCACAAAGTGGAAATCAAGGACAATTCAATGAAAGAATGGAAAGAAATTAAATTAGAAGATGGTAAGGTTGGTTGGGTACCAACACAAAGTCTTGAATTAATATATAAGTTAAACAATTAAAATATCATTGAGTATGAAAACAATAACTTTTAACGAACTAAGAAAAATCAAAGATTCTTTGCCTGATGGTAGCATGCATCGTATTGCCGACGAATTGGGACTTGAAGTAGATACCGTAAGAAATTTCTTTGGCGGACACAACTTTAAAGAAGGTAAATGCGTAGGTATTCACATTGAGGCTGGTCCTGATGGCGGATTGGTTACTTTAGACGATACAACAGTATTAGACAAGGCATTAGCCATACTAAATGAGGCTAATGAAAGCATTAATAACGAATAATTTTAATAGCTATTATGTTTAATATACCCAATAGAGGTAAATATTAATACCCCTATTTATTTCTATTAGGTACAAAAAAATACCCAGCGAGAATTCGCTGGGTATTTTTTATTTGATAACTATTGGGATTACAAACCCATCAAACCTTCGATTTCTTCGAATTCAGGACCCATGTTCAAATTGTAGTATACACGGTACAAACCTTGCAACCACAAGTTTTCTTGTTCAGGATACAATTCTCTTACTTTTTCGTAATAAGGTTTTGCTTGTTCGTAGAATCCTTTCAAAGTAGCTTGATCTTCAGCATATTTAGGATTAGTTACATCGCTTTCTGCTTTTGCTGAAAAATCTTGAGCCTTTTGAGTGTAGCTAAATGCCAAGTTTGAAAGAGCTTGTGCATAAACTGGATCTATTTCAAGAACTTGCTTGTAGCTTTCGATAGCCTTATCTACAGCAGCAGTAGCTTCTTCATCTTTACCATCGGCTTTCAACTTATCATACATGTTGTTGTACAAATAACCCTTTACATAAATGTAGAATACGTTCTTTGCATCTTTTGTCAACATTTCATCTGCATATGCCATAGCTTCATCGTACTTGTTGTTGTTGCTATAGTAGTCAACCAAGTTACCGAAGAAATAAGGATGGCTAGGATATTTTTCAATACCTTCCTTCAAAGTGTTCATCCATTGAACTGAATCGCCCTTTGCACCATATGCAATTGTCATGAATTCCATTGCATAGTGACCAACTTCCTTATCTTCAAGTGCGTATGGAGCATACTTCAAAACAGCATCATAATCGCTAATTCTACTAGCAGTCATACCAGCATAGTAAGCAATTTGTGGCAATACGCTATCTGTCTTAGCAAAGTTTTCTTCAGCAAACATTGGGCTAACCAATGCATCTACGTAGCCTGTGAAGAAAACCAAAGCGTTCTTACCAATTTCTTTTGCTTTATCCATCTCATCAGCTCTTTCAGCTTCCAACATCTTGTTGTAGTACTCGATACCACCATTGATAAGGTTGTTTCTTTCACCAAGGATAGCAGCTTTATTAGCTTTACGATACTTGTTCTTAATCTTACCCTTTGCATCTGGAATTTGTGCCAATTCGTCGCACTTCAAGAAATATTCGCACATAGCCAATGCACTATTGTAGATTTGCATAGTATCATATGGCTTTCTAAGATATGCCTTTTCCATTTCTTTTGTTACACGCTTTTGTTGAACAATACCAGCTACATTCCATGTTTCAGGATCGTTTTGTGTTGTAGGATCGGTCATTGCTGCGTTAATCAATTGTTCTGCCTTTTTAAAGTCAGGATTTGAAGCACCAGCAATTGATTTTGCTTCTTTTACGCTTTTTACTTGAGCAAAGGTAATGCTTGCTGCAAATAGCATAACCATAGAAAAAAATAATCTTTTCATGATTTCAATGTTTTAAATTAATATTATGGTCTATTTTTAAAATTTTTATTCTTGAATTTCTTCAATAATAACGCTCTCCTCACCTTCTTGTTCAGCATTTACTTTACATACTGATCCGATTTCATCGTTACGTTTTTCAAGGTTTATGAGTCGAACGCCTTGTGTAGCACGTCCCATTACACGGAAGTCGGCAACGTGCATACGGATAGTAATGCCCGATTTATTGATAATCATCAAATCGTTATCATCGGTTACTGTCTTGATTGCTACGAGTTTACCTATCTTATCGGTAATGTTCATTGTCTTCACACCTTTACCGCCACGGTTAGTGATTCGGTAGTCTTCGATTTCTGAGCGTTTTCCAAATCCTTGTTCAGAAACTACCATAATAGTTTCGTTTTCAGGGTCTTGGATGCAAATCATTCCTACTACTTCGTCTTGTCCGTCGGCATCGAGTGTCATTGCTCTTACACCGGTAGATGTTCTTCCCATTGGGCGTACGGCACTTTCGTGGAAGCGAATTGCACGACCATTACGATTAGCTATGATAATTTCGCTATCGCCATCGGTCATGCGTACTTCTATTACTCTATCGTCTTCGCGAATAAGGATGGCATTTACACCATTTTGACGTGGACGTGAGTATTGTTCGAGCAATGTTTTCTTTATAATACCATTCTTTGTACAGAATACAACGTAGTGGTTGTTGATAAACTCTTTGTCGTTGAGGTTCTTAACGCGAAGGTATGCATTTACGGCATCGTCGGAGTCGATATTGAGCAAGTTTTGTATTGCGCGTCCTTTCGAGTTCTTTGAACCTTCGGGGATTTCGTACACCTTCAACCAGTAGCAACGTCCCTTTTGTGTAAAGAACATCATGGTGTTGTGCATTGTTGCTGGATAGATGTGTTCAACGAAGTCTTCATCGCGTGTATCGCTACCCTTCGATCCTACTCCTCCTCTATTTTGTGCGCGGAATTCGCTCAATGGCGTACGTTTGATGTATCCCATGTGCGAGATTGTGATAATCATTTCATCATCTGCATAGAAGTCTTCTGGATTGAATTCCTCGGATGAGTAAACGATTTCCGAACGTCTTTCGTCGCCATATTTTTCTTTCACTTCGATAAGCTCGTCTTTGATAACCTTTCGGCAAAGTTCTTCATTAACGAGGATTTCTTCGAGGTAAGCAATTTGTTTTTGAATTTCTTCGTACTCGGCATGCAATTGTTCTTGCATAAGTCCGGTGAGTTGACGCAAACGCATTTCTACGATGGCACGCGATTGAATTTCAGTGAGTTCGAATCGTTCCATCAAACCGCTGATAGCATCGTTTGGCGTTTTTGCAGCACGAATAATTCTGATTACTTCGTCAATGTTGTCCGAAGCAATAATCAAACCTTCGAGGATGTGTGCACGTTCTTTCGCCTTGCGAAGTTCATAT
>JAFYML010000270.1 GCA_017556595.1 Bacteroides sp. | reverse complement strand
CCAAGGAAATCGGTTTCCCATGTGTGGTTAAGCCATTGATGTCATCATCAGGTAAAGGCCAATCTTTGGTGAAAAGCGCCGACGAGCTTGAACAAGCTTGGATTTACGGTTGCGAAGGTAGCCGTGGCGACATCAAGGAATTGATTATTGAAGAGTTCATCAAGTTCGATAGCGAAATCACCTTGCTTACCGTAACCCAACAAAATGGTCCTACCTTGTTCTGTGCTCCAATCGGACACGTTCAGAAGGGTGGCGACTATCGCGAAAGTTTCCAACCGGCTCCAATTGAACCGGATCATTTGAAGGAAGCCCAAATCATGGCCGCTAAGGTAACCGAAGCGTTGACCGGTGCAGGTATCTGGGGTGTAGAATTCTTCTTGAGCCACGAAAATGGCGTATACTTCTCTGAACTTTCTCCACGTCCACACGATACAGGTATGGTAACATTGGCCGGTACTCAAAACTTGAACGAGTTCGAATTGCATTGCCGTGCCGTACTTGGTTTGCCTATCCCAGAAATCACACAAGAACGCATGGGTGCAAGTGCCGTAATCCTTTCGCCTATCGCCAGCAAGGAATCTCCTCGCTATCGTGGCGAAGAAGAAGTTTGCAAGTATACCAATACATACCTCCGCATCTTCGGCAAGCCATTTACCAAGGTAAATCGCCGTATGGGGGTTGTAGTAAGCTACGCACCTAACGGTAGCGACCTCGATGCACTTCGCGACAAGTGTAAGGAAGCCGCTTCTAAGGTAGAAGTTTATTAATTTAATGAGTAAGAAGCATTTATATACTTCGACAGACAAAATGAGCGACATCATTTGCGACAACTATAGCTTGTTGCAAGTGATGAGTCGCTTTGATTTACCCCTCGGTTTTGGCGATTGCTCGGTAGAAGAGGTATGCCATACCCACCAAGTAGATTGCCCCACTTTCTTGTCGGTACTCAACTTCATCAATAGGGGACATTCGCGTAATTTCATTCCTTCAGAAGATATTTCCGTTCAATCCTTGATGGATTATCTGAAGAATGCTCACCATTATTTCCTCGATTTTCAATTACCCAACATCCGCCGGAAGTTGCTCGAAGCATTCGATTGCTCGTCGGACAATGAAGTAACCTTCCTCATCCTTAAATTCTTCGATGTATTTGTGCAGGAAGTCCGCAAGCACATGCATTACGAAGACAAGTACGTGTTTTCGTATGTAGCGCATCTTTTGCAAGGAGAGAAAGACGAAGCCTATTGCATAGACAAGTTTGTGCGTCATCACGACCACATGGACGAGAAGTTGGCCGAATTGAAAAACAGCATCGTGAAGTATTATCCGGCAAACAAGAATGCTTACTTGATGAATGCCGTATTGTTTGACATCTTCTTGTGCGAACAAGATTTGGCTTCCCATGCCAAGGTAGAAGAGTATTTGTTCGTACCTGCGGTGCTTCGCTTGGAAGAAGAAGTAGAGAAACATCGATTGACACAAACTGAAAAGCAAAAAGAAGTTCCTACAACTACAACCGAAGCCAATAAGCAAGATGAAGCGACCGATTTAAGCCAACGTGAGAAAGAAATCATTACTTGCATCGTAAAGGGCATGTCCAACAAAGAGATAGCCGAGCATCTGTATATCTCCATCCACACGGTTATCACGCATCGAAAGAACATTGCCCGCAAGTTGCAGATACATTCGCCTACCTTGCTTACGGTATATGCCATCGTCAACAAGCTGGTAGACGTTAGCGAAGTAAAACTCAGTATATAAATATACCTACTTGTGGGGATTGCGAACAACTTTTATAGATAGTAATTTTGCAAGTGTAAGTTAGTCATATAAAGAATTACGTAAACCACAAAGTTAGTTATTAGTTATAAGCGCCTTGCGAAGTGATTCGCGGGGCGTTTCTTTTTTAAAGTCTTTGCTTGATGAAGGGGAAATAAAAAAACGCCTTGATGTTTTCGATTAAACACCAAGGCGTTTTATGTAGAGGTTTATTTAGTTTACATACACACATTTAAAATACTCTTCGAACAAGTCGCGGGCT
>JAFYML010000269.1 GCA_017556595.1 Bacteroides sp. | reverse complement strand
TTATGTTTCTTAACTTCAATGTCGAACGAGCCATCGGCTTTCTCTTCCTTGTAAAAAAGAAGGGTATCACCATAATAACTTTCGGCAACGTAGGCTATTTCGAAACGACGAATTTGCTTTTCCGTAAATGTTTCCATCGGGAAAAGGTTCAGTACGTGTTCTATGTATTTAATACTATTCACATGTCCGTTTATGTCTATGTCGCTATACTTTGTTGTATATTCGGCAACGGGTTCTTCTTGACTCACCTTAATGCGTCCCGGCTTTTCAATAGGGCATACTTCATCGGAAATATAACTAGACAAATCACCACCATGAAGTGTTAATAAATCGGCGGGTTTGCGGGTTTGCATGCTTATCATTGCCCACACCGAACGTGCATACCCTATGGTGCGTCCCTCTTTATTTTGAATAGCGAAATCGCGATCGGTAAACAAGCGATATACATTCTCCACCCATGTGCGAATAGAAAACTTTTCATAGCGCATAGGAAACTCCTCTAATTCGATAGCCAAACGCGATAGCACCCATGTATAATCATCTTCGTTGATACGTGCAATGCCAAATCCTCGTTCATCGGCATGAAAGCCGGCACAATTCAGCAAGTGATTGCCCAACACACCCATCGATAATCGGCCGGTGCAATCCACATGAAAAGGCTCGGCCACGAAGTTATATATTCCTATTTTATTATCTTTGCTCATTTATTCTCCTTTACTTGTTTGATATTTCGCCTCACGCTCGGCCAAGAACTCGTTCACACGTTCAAAGCAGCTAGTGGTAATAGCCACACGTCCCGAGCGCACAAATTGCAACACACATTCTTGCGCTTGCAACTCTTCGTATAGGTGTGTTATCTCCTCGCTCATACCGTTTTTCTCAACAATAGAGAAGACAGGGTTAACCTCCACGATGCGTGCTGCATACTTGCGTATAATCTTCGACACCTCGGGTTTGCCTTCCAAAACGGGGGTAACCAACTTGTACAACGCTATTTCGTGTTGATAGATTTGGTCATCGGTGAAGTAGTTGGCTTGCAACACATCAATTTTCTTACTTATCTGCTTGGTTACCTTTTCGATGGTATCTTCGTCTGTCCATGCGGTGATGGTATATTTATGTACCCCTTCGATAGAAGAAGCCGATACATTTAAGCTTTCAATATTGATTTGCCTACGCGTAAAAACCGCCGTTACTTGATTCAGCAATCCGGCAAAGTTTTCCGAATGAACAATGATAGTATATAGCTTTTTCATAATCAACACTCTAATAACATTTCGTTAACCGACCCCCCCGGAGGTGTCATCGGTAATACATTACCCTCTTCCATGATACATGCCTCCAACAAGAATGGGCCATCGGTAGTCAGCATTTCTTGGATAGCATCGGCTAGTTCTTCACGCTTCATCACTCTGCGCGATGCGATGTTATACGCTGCAGCTATCTGCATATAGTCGGGATTCATCATCGGTGTAAACGAGTAGCGTCCACCAAAGAACATAGCTTGCCATTGGCGCACATTGCCCAAGTAGTTATTGTTCAGCAATATCATCTTCACCGGCGCTTGTTGCTCCATGATGGTACCAAGTTCTTGGATATTCATTTGCAAACCGCCATCGCCCATAAACACGCACACGGTTCGGTCGGGACGTCCAAAGGTGGCACCAATAGCAGCGGGCAATCCAAATCCCATTGTACCCAATCCGCCTGATGTTACGATGCTACGCTCTTTGGTAAACTTAAAGTAGCGTGCCGACATCATTTGGTTTTGACCTACGTCGGTCACCAACACAGCTTCGTTATTGGTTGCTTCGCTCACCGCGCGCACCACCTCACCCATGCTCAACTCCGCTGTATCGGGATGCAATTCGCGTTCAATAACTTGCTCGTTTTCTTGTTGCGCATAAGGCGCAAAGCTATCTATCCATGCCGTGTGTTTAGCAGGTTTCAGCAACTCGGTCACGGCGGCCAATGTTTGTTTGCAATCGCCCAACACCGCCAAATCGGTTTTCACATTCTTGTCTATCTCGGCTGGGTCGATATCGAAATGAATGATCTTTGCTTGCTTGGCATAGGTAGCCAACTTGCCGGTAACGCGGTCGTCGAAACGCATACCTACGGCAATCAACAAGTCGCAATTATTTGTATTTACATTTGGTGCAAGATTGCCATGCATACCCAACATACCCATGTTTAGCGGGTGATTGGTAGGCAATGCCGATAATCCCAACAACGTTCTTCCTGCGGGCAAATCGGCTTTTTCGATGAAAGCACGCAATTCATTTTGTGCATTACCAAGTTCCACACCTTGACCTACAAGCACCAACGGGCGTTCGGCTTCGTTTATCATCTGTGCAGCTTGCTTTATGGCCTCCATATTCATTTCGGGCACAGGCAAGTAACTGCGAATAAAATCTACTTTTGCAGGCGTATATTCCACCTTCTCCACTTGTGCGTTCTTGGCAAAGTCGAGCACTACGGGACCTGGTCGTCCGCTTTTAGCAATGTAAAAGGCACGTGCCACCGCCCACGCCACATCTTCGGCATGGCGAATTTGGTAGCTCCACTTGGTGATAGGTTGCGTAATGCCTACAAGGTCAACCTCTTGAAAAGCATCCGTACCCAAGAAGCCAGTACCCACCTGTCCGGCAATCACCACAATCGGCGTGCTATCAATCATCGCATCTGCAATGCCAGTAATGGTATTAGTAGCACCCGGGCCACTTGTCACTAGGCACACGCCCACCTTGCCCGATGTGCGAGCAAATCCTTGTGCGGCATGTGTAGCGCCTTGTTCGTGGCGCACCAAGATATGATTCAATGTATCACGATGGTCGTATAGTGCATCGAAT
>JAFYML010000268.1 GCA_017556595.1 Bacteroides sp. | reverse complement strand
GTTAGTTTCGGTGGTAATTATGGTCCTTATCGTCAGTCGGAGCGTCGCGATATTTACAAGAAATATGTTAAGGTATTGCTCGATGCAGATAAGGCTTATATTGCTTTTGATACGCCAGAAGAACTTGATGCAAAGCGTAACGAAATTGCCAATTTCCAATACGATGCCTCTACTCGTATGCAAATGCGTAATTCGTTGACTCTTTCGAAAGAAGAAGTAGACGCATTGATTGCTGAGGGAAAGCAATATGTTGTTCGCTTCAAGATTGAACCTAACGAAGATGTACATGTAAACGATTTGATTCGTGGTGATGTCGTTATCAATTCTTCAATACTTGATGATAAAGTTTTGTATAAGTCGGCAGATGAACTACCAACATACCACTTGGCTAATATCGTTGATGACCACTTGATGGAAGTTTCGCATGTTATCCGTGGCGAAGAATGGTTGCCTTCGGCACCGCTCCATGTGTTGTTGTATCGTGCTTTTGGTTGGGCAGATACGATGCCGCAATTTGCACACTTGCCTTTGCTGTTGAAACCTGAAGGTAATGGTAAACTAAGCAAACGCGATGGCGATCGTTTAGGATTCCCTGTTTTCCCACTTGAATGGCATGACCCAAAGACTGGTGACATCTCGTCAGGCTATCGTGAATCAGGCTATTTGCCCGAAGCGGTTATCAATTTCTTAGCATTGTTGGGATGGAATCCAGGAAATGATCAAGAATTGATGTCGATGGATGAACTTATCCGTTTGTTCGATTTGGGCCGTTGTTCAAAAGCAGGTGCAAAGTTCGATTATAAAAAAGGTATTTGGTTCAATCATGAATATATCCTTCAAAAGAGTGATGCTGAATTAGCAGAGCTATTTAAACCAGTACTTGCTCAACAAGGTGTAGATGTTGCAAAATATAGTGATGCATACTTGACTACAGTAGTATCATTGGTAAAGGGACGTGTTAATTTCGTGAAAGAACTTTGGGATCAAGCACGTTTCTTCTTTGAAGCACCAACTACATATGCCGAGAAGGATGTAAAAAAACGTTGGAAAGAAGATACCCCTGCCATCTTGACAGAACTAATCGCTTTGCTTCAAGGAATGGATAACTTCGAAAGCAAGCCAAGCGAAGAGGTCGTAATTGGTTGGATTACAGAAAAAGGTTATCATATGGGTAACGTAATGAATGCTTTCCGCCTAGCTGTTGTTGGCGAATGTAAGGGACCTCATATGTTTGATATTACCGAACTTTTGGGTAAGGAAGAAACCATTGCACGTATTGAAAACGCAATAAAGAATATATGATGTATCACTTGCTCTCTTTCTTGTTAAAGCTAATCTCATATATCCCCTTTAGGGTGTTATATGTACTATCGGATGGATTGTATTACATATTGTATTACATCATTCGATATCGAAGAAAGATTGTGCGTAAAAATTTGACCGAATCTTTCCCTACCCTTAAGGGAAAAGAAATTTTGCAAGTAGAGAAAAAGTTTTATCGCTATTTCACCGACCAAGTGCTTGAAAGTTGCAAGATGGCAACAATCTCTCCCGAAGAGATGAAAAAGCACATGAAGTTTACGAACATCGAAGCTGCTAATGCCGTGTTTAAAGAAGGCAAATCAATCGCACTTTATATGGGGCATTATGGAAATTGGGAGTGGATTTCATCAATCCCTTTGTGGGTGGCAGAAGGAGTAACGTCAGTTCAAATCTATCATAAACTACGTAATGATAATACGAATAGGTTGATACTGAATATGCGCGAGAGGTTGGGAGCAATTAGTGTAGAGATGCGGAAAACCGCTCGCTATATAACGGAGATAACGAATACCAATCAAGTAAGTGTCATCGGATTTATAGCAGACCAATCTCCTAAAAAGAAAGAGGTGCGCTATTTCTTGCCTTTCTTGCATCACCGAACACCAATACTGGTTGGTACGGAGAAAATAGTAAAACATTATGGATTTGAAGCTTGGTTCTTGGATATGAAACGAGTGAAAAGAGGCTATTATGAAGCTGAACTAATTCGTATGCACGAAGAACCGGCATCTCTTCCAGATTTTGAATTGACCGAAATCTATTTCCGAATGTTGGAAAAGATGATTCAAGAGCGTCCTGAACTTTATTTATGGACACACAATCGTTTCAAACATGCAACGAAATTGGAGGAGGCCTAATTGATATTAATATGGATATAGATTTTGTAATTACCTGGGTTGACATGAATGACCCGAAGTGGCAGGCAGAATTCGCAAAACACTCAGGGAAAGAGGGAAATACAAAGAATGGAGTCTCTGAGGCTCGCTTCCGTGATTATGGATTTTTGAAGTATTGGTTCCGTGGAGTTGAGAAGTTTGCTCCGTGGGTGCGCAGAATTCACTTCGTAACTAGCGGACAAAAACCTGAATGGCTCGATACAACTAATCCTAAAATTAATCTTGTCAATCATAAAGATTATATTCCTGAGCAGTTCCTGCCCACTTATAACTCGGTAGTAATAGAACGCTATATCCATAAAATCCC
>JAFYML010000267.1 GCA_017556595.1 Bacteroides sp. | reverse complement strand
TAATGGGACGCTCTATAGAGAGCTTCATCAGGTACTCGAAAATTTCAGAAAATCGTTCTGCTTTGCCCATTGTAGGAATGCCCAACCTATTCTCAATCTCTTGGATGTAATCTGTACACAAATCACTTTCAGCCTTGCGTGCAACAAAGAAATAGAGTATCGGCTCATCCTCGTATGCTTTCCATATAAGCGATGTCTTACCGATACGACGACGACCTGTCACTACTGTAAACTGAGCATTACTTTTAGAGAGTTCAAGAATCTCTTTGAGTGATGCAATCTCCTCTGTTCTGTCAAAAAATCTCATACACTTTTAAATTACTTCCGAAATATCTGTTTCCGAAACAGCGGTTTCGCAACTGCAAATATAGTGCAAGCCGAGCGAAATGCCAAATTTATTTGAGTATTTCTGAGGTGCAGCCTGTATTGCGCTGAAAGCGAAATAAGTGCAAGCCGAGCGAAGAACAAAATTAATTCATTAATTTTTTATTTTTTGCTTTGCTCAACAATTCGTCCGAGGCAGAACCGCTTTGGGCGAATAGTTCCTATACATAAGCATCGAATCGGCCATCGTCGTCGGGAAATTCGTCATCTTCCGTTTCATCTTCGTAGTCGGGGTCGTAGCCAGGGAGGTAGTATTGCTCTATCTCGGCGGCAAAGTCGGTGAGGCGGCCATGCTTGTAGGCATCTACTACGGCATTGATAAGTTTTTGCGATCCAAAGCGTGCACCGCATATAGCAATCGCCTCTTTTTGTTCTTCGCTAACCTCGACCAATTCATTCTTGGCCATGTCGAAGAGCCTTTCCATGCACTCTTCCGAGTCGTGGCGTGCGCCGGTGTTGTAGCAATTCCATGCTTTATAGTAGTATGCTTCATCCTCTTCTTCTCTAGCAAGTCCTTGGTAGATGTCGCCAAGCAAGCGTGCTGCTTCGGTTGAACCTAAATCGAGGGCTTTGTGTAGTGAGTTGCGCGCCTCTTCCTCATCGTCCACTTCGAAAGCATAATTGTAATAGCAATCGCAATTCTCTTTCTCCATGCCTTCTTTCAAAGCAGCGATGAATGCTTCTTTGTCAGCATCTTCATCGTCTTTAGGGATGAATAAACATGGATAGACGGATAAGGCATAGTTTGAACCTAAACTGATAGCCTTTTGGTAATAAGGGATAGATGATTCCTCTCCGTATATATACATGATGATGGTGGCCTTCATGTATGCCCAATTTGGTTCTTCTTCGCCATCGATTGCTATCAGTTCGTTGACTATGGTCAGTGCTTTGCCCGGATTCTTTTCTGTGTTGTTATAGCCAAATAGGAGGTTATTAAGTTGACTATATGCGGCAAGACGCGACTCTTTCTCAAGTGCTTCCGCGAAAAGTTGATGAGATTTGCGTTTGTCTATGTATCCGAAATGTCCATAGCGTAATGCCATTGATAGAGCCATGCCGGCATCGGCTATGCCATGCTTGTAAGCATACTCGTACATCTTTTCTGCTGTTTCTATTGAGTCGGTATCGGGTTGTACGATTCGGTGATATCGCCCTAAGGCGTAGGCTGCATATGGATTGCCTTCCCGCTCATAGGCATTCAGCATTTCAATCGTGTCATTGTTCAGCAAGTATAAATTGTCGGCACTAATAAACATACTTAAGTAACGTTTCTTGGCTTTTTCGTCTTGCTCAATGATAGGCAACGTGGCTTTGATAGTTTCGTTTATCAGTGCTCTTGGGGTGATGTCTTTCGTGCTCATAATCATTTTATTAGATTTTTGCACAAATATATAAATATTTTTCTAACTTTGCGAAAAATCTATTGCTATGAATCATTGTTTTATTATTACATACATCCACGAGTATAACGATAGGGGTGCTGCAACGCGTAACGTAAAAACGCAAACCATTCCAGTAAAACAATTGCAGCAGGGCGAGGTGTTCGATGATGTGTTCGGTCATAAACTCGAAGTGATTTCCATAGATGAACAAGAATTGAATTTTAAGTATAGGGAAAAAGATTTTTCCCTTAACAAAGAATG
Organism: Bacteroides sp.; assembly: GCA_017556595.1. Taxonomy (GTDB): domain Bacteria; phylum Bacteroidota; class Bacteroidia; order Bacteroidales; family Bacteroidaceae; genus Bacteroides. Next base: position 3,081 of record JAFYML010000267.1, on the reverse strand, counting down.
GCAGATACTTGGTACGGTGTCTTTTAGTTTGCCCAACGAGTATGTGCAAGAATCCTATCGAATGACATTCCATTTTGAAAACGACTATCCGTGCGACGCTTGGGATAGCGAACGGATGGAGAAACTTATCGACGAGATGCGTGCCAATGAAGCAGAAGGCAACCTTTGGAAGAATATCCCCCTTGGGCGTGAGTTGATGAATATAATGAAAGACGTTTCGCCGCTGCGCGATGACAAGATAAATCCTACCATCCGTAAGCGTATCTGCGAATGTGTTATTCGTGAGAATTTATTGGATATGCACGATGTGTTACGACTTTATATGTCGTTCAATGAATATTGGAGGTTGAATGCTCGCATAGAAACGGACGATGATAAGAAGAGTGTTGAGCATGATAAGCATTATCATCGGGTGGTAGATTCGAATATTTACAAATACACTTGGTTGCTATTCGAGCCGGAGAGTAACTATTCCAAAGAGGTGTGGGAAGAAATGGGTATGCTAAAGTGTGACCCCGTGCAATTAACACCCGAATGGGAGAAATATATCTATCAAGTAGAGCGCGAATGTGAACGACAGTTGGAAGACCATCCACGTTTCATGGGATTCTGTCATGCATACTGGTCGACCAAGCGTGCCGTACTTGCCAAGTATGGTATAACATGGAAATCGCCAAGTATGATGAATCCGAAGGTAATGTTTGATTAAAGTAGTGTATTAGGAATATGAAAGAGGCATTGATTTTTATTAAAAAAGTTGAACTCAAGACAATAGCTGATGTTTTGTCGGAATATCATAAATTATCTGATGGAATAGTTCCTTCATATGTTATTGAGTTAAGACAGACATCAATGGATACATATGTGCTTTCTTTTCCTACAGGTATTACATATAATGAATATGAAAACTTACTTTTATGGTTTAATAATGAAATAAAAGCAGAAAAGGATATTTACGGGTATAATACGACAAAGCATTTAAAAAAAGTTAGAACGACTACGAATGCAATGTTTTGGGTAGAACCATCCAACGGTAATATTATGTTTTGTCGTGAAGATGGATTGACTTATTCAGAAACGGATGATGGCTTTGAAATAGTTCCTCAAAAAAGAAAATATTTACCATTAGATGTGCAATGGAAAGCATCTTCTTCGCTTATCAAATCATACGCATTTGTATATGTTGATACAACACGAAGTGAGTGGAAATGGAATCTTATTTTTTATTCGCGCTTAATAGGTGCTATGGTATCATTCTTTTTGGGATATTATGCTTTCCTTTTTACTGTTTTGAGAAATAGTCATTGGATAATTATCGGAATAATAGCTCTGATAGTTTCATTTTGTTGGGGGTGGAAAAGTAAAGGATGTTTGTTTGAAAAGATAGAGAATCGTTTGGTGAATTTTTTAACTTCTTTTTTTGTGATAGCTCCTATCGTATTATCAATAAATTATTATCTGCGCATAGGAACAGTCAAACAACAAGTAGTTGTTATTGAAGAATTGTACAAAACTTCAGGGAGGCATAATGATAATTATCTTTATTGGGCAAAATTTTCATTTCCTCCAAACAATAATATTAAAGTTAAAATACCTGTAAAATCCGATTTTTATAATACGCTAGAATCGGGAGATACATGTATCGCTGATTATAGAAAAGGTCTTTTAGGTATTACTGTAATAGATTCGTTATATAAGCCTAAATGATAAATGTGTTAAGATTACAATATGGCAATAGGAATCAAAACATATCAAACAGATGAAAACCTCTTCGGGAAGAGTCATTGGTGGGGATTCCCCGACCTGCCCGAAGGGATAGACTTGCCGTGCCGAGGCGAAAAGGATGATGAGGGATTGGAAGATACGCTTACATTCATCTGCCAACTGAATCTGTCTGATATAAAACCTTACGATGCAGACAATCTTCTTCCCTCGCAAGGTATGCTTTACTTCTTTGCCGACCTTGACTACCTTCTTGGCGACACCGATGCCGAATGTGAAGGATTGGGCTTTTGGCCGGCCGATGCATACAACGTAATCTATGCATCCACCGATACCAATCTGTGCACGCACCGAATATGTTGGGCAGATGGCTCGGCGGCAACCCTTCCAAACGAGGGTATCGGCTTTGAACAAACGACTGAAAAAGCCGATGGCCATAAATTGCTTGGCATGCCTTTCTTTGATGAAGTTACTTGGGAGGCCGAAGGTATGCTTTCATTATTGCAAATAGACGAGGACGAGCGTTGGGGATTGCGCCTGTTCGATATGGGAAACCTTAACTTCCTCATCACGCACGAAGCACTTGCCGCCGGCGATTTCACTAACGTAAAACTATATTTTCACTCCTTATAATATAATATGTATATGACCATGAAACGCTTCACTACATTGATTATCGGCTTGTTTTGTATAAGCCTTGCTCTTTATGCACAAACACCAGTATATTTAACGAAGGCTTATAAGCCAACCGAACAGAAAGGGTATGAAGTAAAAACTTCCGTAACTATTCAAGGTAACGAAACGTGGAAGAATGCTTTTACCATTTGGCAAGAAGGAAACGCTACGTTCAACTTAGGAGGAAACTACGAACAAATAACCTTTATTCTGGGGTCCGCTAACTATCAGGTATTCAACGTACCCTCTATTATTACCATTCTTGCCGACGGACAAAAGATTTTCGATGCAGTGGTAAAACCGGGCGATTTACCTCGGCATGTCACTTTAAACATCAGTGGAGTGAATACTTTGCAATTTGTTCAAGTGGAGAATAGTTTGAATATTGCATTCTGCGAAGTCGCTTTGTGGAAGAAAGGACAGAAACCTCACAATTTGCAGGGGAAGTCCACTCCGGCAGCCAATAAGAAGATGCTTTTCAAAGATATCAAACCCTATCACATGAACGGCAGTACCGAACTGAACAACAATGGACACAAATGGGTTACGCCTGATAGAAAATTCACTTCCATTAAGATTGGAAACAAAACATGGGATTATGGACTTATCATGGATATGACCATGCAACTTATTGGTAATGGTGCAAAGGAAACCCACCTGGATATTAAAGGTCAGTACGAAACG
>JAFYML010000266.1 GCA_017556595.1 Bacteroides sp. | reverse complement strand
GCTATGCGTTTGAATATCCCTGCTGTGTTTGTGTCGGGTGGCCCTATGGAGGCTGGCAAGTGGCGTGGCGAGAAGTTGGACTTGATTGCTGCCATGGTGAAAGGTGCTGACAAGAGCGTAGGCGATGAGGAATTGGCCGAGATTGAAAATCGTGCTTGTCCGGGTTGTGGATGCTGCTCGGGTATGTTTACTGCCAACTCGATGAACTCGCTCACCGAAGCTATTGGCTTGTCGTTGCCGGGTAATGGTACCATTCTTGCTACACACACCAATCGTGTGGAATTGATGAAGCAAGCGGCACGACAAATAGTGAAGAATGCATTGGCCTACTACGAAGAGGGCGACGAAAGTGTGTTGCCAAGAAGCATCGCTACACGCGAAGCATTCCTAAATGCCATGACATTGGATATTGCAATGGGTGGTAGCACCAACACTATCCTGCACCTATTGGCTGTGGCGCAAGAGGCTGAAACAGAATTTACAATGAACGATATCAACGCATTGAGCCGTAAGGTGCCTTGCTTATGCAAATTGGCGCCCAACACTACCAAGTATAGTGTGGAAGATTGCGGACGAGCAGGGGGTATCTTAGGTATCTTGGCCGAGTTGGCAAAGGGTGGCTTGTTGCACCTCGATTGCAAGCGTGTGAATGGCGCTACCCTAGGCGAGGATGTAGCTAAATATGACATTACAAAAGACGAAATAGATGAGGAGGCGGCACGCATCTATGGCACAGCACCTGCAGATGTATTCTGCAATAAGTTGGGCGCACAAAGTTGCGTATGGCCAACACTCGATGATGACCGTGCAGAAGGTTGCATTCGCTCGTTGGAGCATGCTTATACAAAGGATGGTGGATTGGCCGTGCTCTTCGGTAACATTGCGCAAGATGGTTGCGTGGTGAAGACTGCTGGTGTGGACGAAAGCATTTGGAAGTTTACCGGACCTGCCAAAGTGTTCGACTCGCAAGAGGATGCATGCGAAGGTATCCTTGGCGGAAAGGTGCAAAAGGGCGATGTGGTGGTGATTACACACGAAGGCCCCAAAGGTGGCCCTGGCATGCAAGAGATGCTTTACCCAACTTCGTATATAAAGAGTATGCACATGGGTAAGGAGTGTGCACTGATTACCGACGGACGTTTCTCGGGCGGTACATCAGGATTGAGCATCGGACATATCTCGCCCGAAGCAGCTGCTGGCGGAAACATTGGTAAGTTGGTAGATGGCGACATCATCGAGATTGATATTCCTAACCGTACCATCAACGTGAAGCTGAGCGATGAAGAACTTGCGGCACGACCTATGCAACCGCTGAAACGCAACCGCGTGGTGAGCAAATCGCTACGTGCTTATGCACAAAGCGTTAGCTCGGCCGATAAGGGTGGAGTGAGGATAATTGAAAATAGTTCTGAGTTCTGAATTCTGAGTTCTGAGTTAATGAATGATTATGAGAGAAAGCATAGTATATGATAAGTCGTTGAATTTCGCAGAAAGAATAGTTAATTTATATAAATATATGATAGATGTCAAGAGCGAAACAGTGATGAGCAAGCAATTATTACGATGCGGTACTTCTATAGGTGCAAATATCAGTGAAGCTCTTGCTGCAGAATCATCGGCCGATTTTATTCATAAATTATCAATATCTCAAAAAGAAATAAACGAAACGATATTTTGGTTGGAACTTATGCGAAGAACAAAATATTTATCAAATGAACAGAAGGACTCAATGATGACTGATTGTGACGAATTGAAAAAGATGATAGCTTCAATAATCTTGACTACTAAACAAAACTTAAAACCCCAATAAATAGTACAGAGTTCTGAGTTAACTCACAACTCAGCACTCACAACTCATAACTCATATGAAGATAACAGGTGCAGAAGCATTGATGCGCTCGTTAGAGCATGAAGGTGTGAAAACCCTTTTC
>JAFYML010000265.1 GCA_017556595.1 Bacteroides sp. | reverse complement strand
GGTAGAGCTTGGCACTAGCGGTAGCATCCTTGCGCCTACTATCGGTATGTTGGGATTTGCCATTGCTTTGGCACTGCCTTTCACCCTCTTTGCGCTCTTCCCCACATGGCTTAAGAGCATGCCTAAGTCGGGAGGATGGATGAATGTAATCAAAGTAACATTAGGCTTCATCGAACTTGCTTTCGCCTTGAAGTTCCTCTCTGTAGCCGATTTGGCCTACGGATGGCGCATCCTCGATCGCGAAACCTTCCTAGCCATTTGGATAGCTCTGTTCGCTCTGTTGGCACTCTACCTATTGGGCAAGATAAAATTCCCACACGACGATGACGATACCAAGATAGGCGTACCTCGCTTCTTCCTTGCGTTGGCTTCCTTGTCATTTGCCATCTACATGGTGCCCGGTTTGTGGGGCGCACCGCTCAAAGCCATTAGCGCCTTCTCGCCACCTATGAGCACACAAGACTTCAACCTCTACACCAACGAAGTGCATGCACAGTTCGACGACTACGACCTCGGCATGGCCTATGCCCGCCAACATGGTAAACCCGTGATGCTCGACTTCACCGGCTACGGATGCGTCAATTGTCGTAAGATGGAGTTGGCTGTGTGGACAGACAATCGTGTGAGCGATCTCATCAACAACGACTACGTTCTCATCACCCTCTATGTAGATAACAAAACGCCGCTGCCCGAACCTATGAAGGTAGTAGAAAACGGCAAAGAGCGTACCTTGCGCACCGTAGGCGATAAATGGAGCTACTTGCAACGCGTTAAGTTTGGCGCCAACGCCCAACCCTTCTACGTACTGATAGACAACGACGGCAATCCGCTGAGCAAATCCTATTCGTACAACGAAGACATCCCATCGTACATCGACTTCCTCGAAACAGGAATGAAGAATTATCGTAAGTAACTAGTGACTAGCTACTAGTGATTAGTGTTAAGTGATAAGTTATAAGTAGGGACGCGCCATGGTGCGTCCCTTATTTTTGTTATTTAGCGTCCGGAATACCGTTGCTAGTAGCTACTCACTAACCGCTAGTCTCTTGAAATCATCCAATCCCCATTAACTCAATCTCAAAAATCAGCGTCGATCCACCCGGAATGCCCGGTTGCGAAAACTTGCCATACCCCATTTCGGCAGGGATATACACCTCCCATTTATCCCCCACATGCATCTGTTGCATAGCAATAATCCATCCTTCAATCAAGTCGCACAATCGGCATGCCAACGGCACCCCGCCTCGGCTACTATCAAACTTCTTTCCGTTGATGGTCCACCCCGTGTAGTGCGCCGTCACAATGCTTCTTGCTGTAGGCTGCGCCCCCTTCTTATCACCCTGTTTCACCACCTTGTAAAAAATCCCTTTCGGCAACGGCAACACCCCTGCCTCTTTACTCTTATTCTCCAACCATTCGCGGTTAGCTTTGATATACTCCTGTTTTGCCATAACACAAAATTTATTTTTCGGCCGTAAAAATAAACAAATGTCAGCAAAAAAAGCCAATATAGAGTAGCCTTTTTCAGTGATAAAAATGCTAATCGCTAATAGTTAATCGCTTGTCATGACATTGCAAAGTTACAACGCCCTATAACTTTTGATACCGTAAATTTTCAATAAAGTCACAACCATCACACAATCAGCTATTTATATCGAAAAATAAATTTCCAAAACCACCCATTTAACTCAAATTAACACTTTTTGATTCCCCTCCTTCGGGAAGGTTGTTCTCCCCCGATAACGGGGAGCTAAGAGGGGGTGGGTGACTGCAAGCCGGGGTAGTAGGAAATAAATGGTATTCGCGGACGCAATGCGTTGCGTCCCTACAGGTGGCGGTTTTCACGGACGCAGCACGCTACGTCCCTACTACTCGCCATGTCGCATTATTTCGCTAATCACTAATCCCTAGTCACTAACCACTAGTCACTAGTAGCTAAAAAAATGACTTAACAGAAAAATAATTTTCCAACGAGGGGAAGAAATCTAACAGAATCTAACACTAACAGTTTTTTTTCTCCGCCCTCATTCATCATCCCAAGAGAAAGAAATATTTGTAAATATATTTCATTATATATAATATATATATTATTATATAATAATTCGGGTTCATCTTTTGCCAAAAGAAGATAGGGGCGCATTTTTT
>JAFYML010000264.1 GCA_017556595.1 Bacteroides sp. | reverse complement strand
TTTGTCCACCCAAAAAAGTCAAGATGCCAAATGCTATCCAATGGTCAATCTGCTCAATTAAATGGCTGAAACTATTGGTTACAATCCATCCAATCAACGGCATAAGTGCTTGGAACAAACCGAAGCAGAAAGCCATAAGCAACATGGATTTTAACTTCACTTGCTTCAATATGATGCCGCTAGCAATGGATACGGCAAAGCAATCCATAGCCAAACTGAGCGCAATCAACCAAACTTCTATTGTAGTCATGGATTATTTCTTGAAGGTTACGGGTAGTTGATAGCTGATGGTGTAGGTAAGACCTAACGTGCTACTTCCAAATTGACCATAGCCGGGCACATACCAAGGATTGCCGTATGTATCGGTCGATGCTGATAGCTTTGAACGATAGCGAACAGACCATCCCATGTAGAAACGCTTATATACCTTTGTGCGAATGCCGATAGAGAATTCTAACCACATCATCGAACCTTTCATGCCTGGGTGATTGTAGGCAGGGTGTGCTTCGTCCCATACTACATCTTCCAAGTTGGGATTACCAAACGAACCGCCATAGATGGGATCGTCCAAGGCAGGTGTCATTACATCGTACTTAAAGCTACTTGCTCCCAAGCGTGCGCCTACCAAAAGCATGTGTCCATGTGCTTTTTTGTAGAGCGTGTTGTAATCCATACCGATGCGGAAGTATGGCGCGTTGGTTTTATAATGTATGCCAAAGTCATTCCATGTGTCGGTATTGCCATAGCCCACTTCCACGGTGGGGAAGAAGCGGTGCTTCAAGTCTAAGCATGCCGTAACCTCACTGCTCATAAAGTCGCTTCCCAACAATTTACTTCCCGGCCCCCAAATATCGACTCCCACAAACAAGCCATTCCAAAGCGGATAAATTATTTCTGGTTCGCTTTTCTCTTCTTTTTGTTCTTGTTTCTGGGTAGCCCTTGGTGTAGCTTGGCTTGGTCGCTGTGCGTACACGTTGGTAGATAACAACAATAAGGCTATCAGACTAATAGAAAAGTTTAAGATTCTCTGTGCCATAGATGTTAGCCTCTTTGTTTGCAATATAGATTGAGTCGAGTTGATGACGTGTGTAGCTTACGCTTTTGATGGATTGCTTCATTTGGTATCCGCAATCCATAGAAAGGAAGTAGGGGGTGTTGTAATGACGCACTACAATGGTGTCGCTTGGTTCAAGCTGATAGTGGAAAACCAATATGGTAGAGTCGGCCGAAAAACGTAAGGGGAGTGATAGCTTGCTGACATTGCTCTCTCTGTTGATAATCACCGAGTCGGTGCCGAAAGCGGTAACGGTCAGTGTTGTAAGTGCAATGCTGTTTTTCTCGTTAGTTTCTTCGTCTATTTGGAATAGGTTGCATTGCATCATGGCGCGTGCGTTCATCGAGCAATCTTCCTCTACGTCACACGCAAGGGGCATGCTTAGTGTGCCGATGGCAATAGCTGCTATCCCGATTGATTTTAGTATTTTCTTCATCACTTATAGTTTGTTGTCAGATAATTTTTTCAATTTGATATTTGTTGCGCTCGGGCGAATTTCTTGAAATCATTTCTCCCACAAATCCGGCAACAAAGAGTTGTGTACCGATAATCATCATGGTGAGTGACAGGTAGAAGTAGGGCGAATCGGTAACAAGACGATACGGCATACCGCTATACATGTGGTATAGTTTTGTTGCACCTACCACAATAACCGCAATGAAACCTAATATGAACATCAATGTTCCAAGCAGGCCAAAGAAGTGCATAGGTTTTACACCGAATCTGTTCAAGAACCAAAGTGAAATAAGGTCGAGATAGCCATT
>JAFYML010000263.1 GCA_017556595.1 Bacteroides sp. | reverse complement strand
GGCACCTTCAAAATCATCAGCCACGACTACGACACCGAGACACAACGTTGGCGCATGCGATTCAAGTTAATTTAATTTATCACACTGAACAAAGCATAGACATCGCCGTTATATCTCCCGAACAGACGTTCAAAACAAACTAACTATTGTTTAACTAAACTGAAAGGAGAGCATAATTATGATGCCAATGAAACGAAATCAGAACTGGTTGCCGAGTATCTTCAACGATTTCTTCGACGCCAAATGGCTTGAATCGGCAAGCCACCAAACCCCAGCTATCAACGTATTCGAAACCGACGACGCCTACAAGATTGCCGTAGCCGCCCCAGGCATGTGCAAGGACGATTTCGACGTACATGTCGATGAATTCAACAACCTCATTATCCGTATGGAGAAAAAGAGCGAATGTTGCTGCAATGACGACAAGTGCGAAAATCCTACCACCGAACAAAAAGAGGCTAAAGAAAAGAAGAAAGAGGGCCGCTTCTTGCGTCGTGAATTTTCGTACAGCAAGTTCGAGCAAACCATGATTCTTCCCGACAATGTGGACAAAGAACACATTGAAGCCAAGGTAAAAAACGGCATCTTGAAGATTAAACTACCCAAGATGAAGCCGTGCGAAAAAGATTGCAAGAAACAGGTCATCGAAATAAAATAAGTAGACCACACGCATCAACCTCCCCCTTTAGGGAGGTTTTTTCTTATCCATTCATTTTAATACTACTAACAAAACGCCATATTTTCCACAACAAAACAACATTTTGCCATAAAATCTATTGTACAAGTAATTTTTTGCCGTATATTTGCGCCCGAATTATAGCAAACAGCTATTGTAGTGTTATTTTTTTATTGTTTAATTTTAATTTTGTAAAAAAAGAAATGAAAAAAAACAACATGAAATTTAGTGTGTTGGCGTTGGCAATCCTAACGCTTATTCCTTTCACCACAATCAAAGCACAAGACAAAGTAGAGGCATCATTAGGTGCCGAAGTAGTGAGCAGTTACGTATGGCGCGGCCAACAACTTGGCGGCTTTAGCGTTCAGCCATCGTTAAGCCTCGACTACAATGGCCTTTCACTCTCGGCATGGGGAAATGTAGGCCTAGACAGCAGCGACAGCAAAGAAATCGACTTTACCTTAGGCTATAGCAATGATGCTTTTAGCATCTCGCTTACCGACTATTGGGTAGATTATGGTACTGGTTTCCTCCACTTTGCTGCACACGACACCGACCACGTTGTTGAAGCACAAATAGGCTATGACTTCGACGTGTTTGCCGTAAATTGGTACACCAACATTGCCGGCGCCGATGGCGTGAACGAAGATGGTAAACGCGCCTATTCGTCGTACATCTCTTTGTCAGCACCTTTCTCATTGGGCGGCATCGATTGGACAGCCGAAATTGGTGCAACACCCTGGGCTAACGATTATTACGAAGCTACCGGTTTCTCTGTTCGCGAAATCAGCTTGACGGCCGAAACCGAAATCGAAGTAACCGAAAATTTCTCGTTACCTCTCTTCGCTAAGCTCGCTTGCAACCCTGCCACCGAAGATACTTTCTTCGTGTTTGGTATTAGCTTCTAAGCAAATAACAACAGATTAATACATGCAAACAAGCCCTCTTGCCATAGCAAGGGGGCTTTCTTTATTCGCTATCCTATCAGCAATATAGGGCGCAAAAAAATAACTGAAACTGAAATAACTGAAATCACCAGTAGAGACGTCATATCATGGCGTCTTAAAAAAAACAAAACAAAAGAGACGCCCCAATGCGACGTCTCTACAACCCCGCAAAAAAATAACTGAAACTGAAATAACTGAAATAATATTGGAGTTATTTCATTAAAAAATCCCCCCTAAAAACAATAAG
>JAFYML010000021.1 GCA_017556595.1 Bacteroides sp. | reverse complement strand
GTCGCTATAGGCCAAATAGATGTCAATTGTATCACCTTTTACACGGAAATTGCCGCGGTTCAACTCAATGTCGTTACGCACATAGAGGCTATCCACTAAATTGCGTAATAACACGTTTCGGCTATATGATTTACCTTGTTTTACTTCGATTACGTTTTGGTAAAATTCGGCGGGATTTCCCATACCATAGATGCACGAAACGGAAGAGACTACAATTACATCGTTGCGTCCCGACAAGAGCGAAGAGGTGGCGGCTAAACGTAGTTTATCTATCTCGTCATTGATAGCCAAATCCTTTTCGATGTAGGTATCGGTCGAGGGTAGATAAGCTTCGGGTTGGTAGTAGTCGTAGTAGGATACGTAATATTCTACGGCATTGTTTGGAAAGAAACTTTTGAACTCGCTATATAATTGGGCGGCTAATGTCTTGTTATGGCTCAACACTAACGTTGGTTTGTTGATATTTGCAATGACATTGGCTATGGTAAATGTTTTTCCCGAGCCGGTTACACCCAACAACGTTTGTGCCGGCAATCCTTGGCGAATGCCATCCGTTAATTGAGCAATAGCTTCGGGTTGGTCGCCCGTAGGTTTATATGCAGCTGTCAGTTCAAATTTATTCATAATTTCGTGCAAAAACTTGGCAATATTCGGCAAAATCTTTGATATATGCAATTACTCAACGCCCAAATTGCCCTGTTTTTGAAAATTTAAGGGTTGTGGGGTTGCTTTATTCGTTGCGAACCTCTATCTTTGCGCATTATTTTAAGAACGCGTAATGAAAAAGATATTTTTTACAACACTTACAACACTCTTAGCGGTTGTTATCCTCACCTCGTGTGGCGAGTATAACAAGTTGATGAAAAGCACCGACTACGAATATAAATACGAGGCTGCAAAGGTATATTTTGCCGACGGAAAATATACCAAGGCTTCTACTTTGTTGATGGAGTTGATTACCATCTTAAAAGGCTCTGGAAATGCTGAAGAGGCACTCTATATGTTGGGTATGTGCTACTACAATATGGGCGATATGCAAGGCGCAGCACAATGTTTTAACCAATACATCAGCGTATATCCACGCGGAACATTTGCCGAGTTATCGCGTTTTTACATCGGAAAAGCACTCTATCTAGCTACTCCCGAACCTCGTCTGGATCAGTCGGGCACTTACGAAGCTATCCAACAATTGCAATTGTTCATGGAGTACTTCCCACAAAGTTCACGCAAGGAAGAGGCTCAAAACATGATTTTTGCGTTGCAAGACAAGTTGGTGCAAAAAGAGTTTATCAATGCCAAACTATATTTCAATTTAGGCAACTACTTGGGAAATAACTACGAATCGTGTGTAATCACCGCACAAAATGCGTTGAAAGATTATCCTTACACCGAGTTGCGCGAAGAGTTGTCGTTCCTGATTTTGCATGCCAAGTACGAAATGGCGCGAAATAGTGTGCTTGATAAGCAAGCCGAACGCTACCGCGATACGGTGGATGAATATTACGCCTTCTTGAACGAGTTTCCCGATAGCAAGCACTTGAAAGAGGCTGAAAAGTTCTTTGAAAACGCACAAAAAGCGTTGAAAGACCTACCCGAAGAAGAATAAACGTTTAAAAATAATAAATAGCTAATTATGGATTACAAAAAGTCAAAAGCTCCTAATACTACGGTTACTCGTGATATGATGGAGTTGTGCGAAGACACTGGTAATGTGTATGAAACCGTTGCAATTATTGCCAAACGCGCTAATCAAATAGGCGCAGAGATTAAGGGCGACCTTTCTAAGAAGTTGGCCGAATTTGCATCCTATACAGACAACTTGGAAGAAGTGTTCGAGAATCGTGAGCAAATAGAAATCTCTCGCTATTACGAGAAATTGCCAAAGGCTACATTGATTGCTACTGAAGAGTACAAAGAGGGTAATGTGTACTATCGCAACCCTGCTAAGGAAAAAGATAAATTGCAATAAATAACATGATACAACGTATTCAGTCTGTATATTTGTTGTTGATTACCATCTTGTTGGTGGTGGCCATGTGCTTGCCTATCGGACAATTTATCGAAGCCGATAACATTACATCACACATCTTCAAACCATTGGGTGTGACGTTGGCGAGTGGCGAAACACAAGCTACATGGGGATTGTTTGGCATCTTGTTGCTAACTACAATCATCAACTTCTTAACGATTTTCTTGTATCGTAACCGCATGTTGCAAGTGCGTATGACCATCTTTAGCATGTTGATGTTGGTGGGATATTACATCACTTTAGGCGTGTTTTGGTATGTGTTGAAGGATGAATCACAAACCTTCCAATTGGGATGGGCCATGTGTTTGCCGTTGGTGTGCATCATTCTTGATTATTTAGCTTTCCGCGCTATCTATCGCGACGAGGTAATGGTGCGTGCGGCCGATCGCTTGAGATAATAGAGATACTTTACCTATTATTTATATAAAAAGAAAAGCAGGTGTGAAATTTTTAATTCATACCTGCTTTTTATTTTTTTGCCTTTCGTTTCGTTCTTAATACTTCGTGATGTCGAATAGATAACCTAACTTAACGGAGAGTCCCATGTGAGCAGAGCGACCGAAGTAATCTTTCTTTGTATTGCCGAAGAAGTCGGACAAAGCATAGTAATATCTACCCTCAACGATAAAGTTGCCTGCCTTAGTACGTAGTTCGAAACCTGCACCACCGGCAATACCATAATCGAATTTGTTTTCCACTTGCAACTTGTGTTGCTCGGTTACACCACCAGTTACTGAATCCCAATTATCGCTAAACGTTTCGTTGTCGCTAAGGAAGAATCCTATTTGTGGGCCGGCATGTATAAAGAATTGTACGCCACGAGGTTCTTTACCAAATGCAATATGCGCAAGGAAAGGAATCTCTACATAGTTCATGGTGCGTGTATATTTCAAATCGGGAAAATCTTCGTAAAACTCATCCCATCCTCTTTGTGAGAAGTTTACCTCCAATTGCGCCCCACAAATCATGCTAAAGTACTTCTCGGATATGTAGCGAGCGGTTACACCACCGGTGATACCCATCAATGAGTTTTGCTTTACGGTGGGCGAGAAGCTGACGTTATTCATGTTTACGCCGCCGTTGAAACCTACGGCAAAGTTATTGCGTAACTCACCAAGTTGAGCTTGTGCATAGTTACAGAATAACAAGCCAATCAGCCATATAAATAGTTTTTTTATCATCTGTACAAAGTTTAGTCAAAGTCTAACTTTTGTAGTTGGTAGTCTTTTGTAAAACGTACAAAGAACACCTTTTTGTTTATAAATCCACCCCAATTGTTCACACGCTGAAATTTGAAGCCTGTTTGGATAGGGTTAACATCTATCAACGATAAGTTTTCTTCGAAGTTGTTACCATAGCGTGCAAGGCCATATAAGAAGTAATAGGCTGTATCAAAACCAAGCATACCATATTTTGGATAGCGGTCGGCCATCTCTTTAGCATACCATCTGCGATAGTTGTGTGTAAAGTTGATAGCACCAGGTAATAGGTTGTTGGTATAGAATGACGAGTAGAAGTAAGTATCTAGCTCGAAGAAAGCCTCTAGATGGTCTTTTGTATAGGTTTGCCATTCGGGATAACCGAAGAGATGAATGTTAGCTTGAGGCATTTCGCGTACAAGCAATGTAAGGTGAGGCAATGTTTTGATAAGCGTTACATTCTTGCCCGATGTAGGCACAAATACGTTCACTTTCTCGGGGTTTATCACGCCTCGTAAGCTATGTACGGTTACGGTATCCATTACGCTGCTCATGGCAATAGAACGATTCTTCAATGCATCTTTCATGCCTTTGATGAATTCGGCTTTCTCTTCGCTACCATCGGCGGCTTCGATAAAGATAACGTTTGCGTTTGGAAACTCGCGCACAAAGTGGTCGTAAGCCTCCGAATATAGGTACGATTGCGGTGTGTTTATCTGATAGATAATAGGTGTGTTGAACACCGCATTATCTTTCGATGTAAATGGAATAACCAAGCGGATGTTGTTCTCCTTAGCAAAATCGGCCAACGGATTGATGTGTGCTTGATACAAAGGACCAAAGATAATGTCCATCTCCTTCATCTCGCTTCTGTTGAGCAATGTATCCAACGAATTGCTTTCAGGACCAGAGTTGTAGGTATATAGCTCGATGGATGTACCTCGACGTTTTAAACTATCTACGGCCATTAAAAAGCCCTCGTAGTACTCTACCATGCGTAGTGCTTCGCTTTGCGGTACGCCATCCAAGAACGGCAATACAACGGCCGCTTTTAGTGCGCCTACCTCTTTCTTGTCCATGTTGCTTAATGCAATCACCTCATCGTTCGAAAGCACCTTCTCTTCTTGCTTAGCTTGTTGTTCGTTGGGGAAGGGGATGCATAGGAACGAGCCACGTTTCAGTTTCTTTCCATCTTGCAACTCGGGATTGGCGGCGATAAGCTCTTCTTGTGTGATGCCATATTCGCGGCTGATGCTAAAGATAGTTTCTTTGCGTTTCACCTTGTGCATATCGCGACATTTCGGCTTCACAGCCTGTTGTATGGTTGTTTCCACTACGGGTTGTGCTGTTACCTCTTCTTTTACTTGCGGTATGCGAATCACTTGTCCGATGCGGAAGTTTTGTGCACTCAAACCTGGGTTAGCCTTGCTTATTTCGGTAGCAGCTACGTTATATTTCACACCCAAGCCATAAAGCGTTTCGCCTGCTTGAATGGTGTGAAACGTCTCCTTTTGCGTATTGGCTTCGGTACGTGGTATGCGCAATTCGCGTCCGATATAAATCTTTTCGTCACTACCAGGATTCAACTTCACGATGTCGGCTTGCGATACGCCATACATACTCGAGATGGAATACAAGCTTTGTCCTTTCTCTACGGTGTGCAGAAAATAGGATTGGTTCTCTTGTGCAACGGCATTTGTGATACATGCCATAGCAATTAGAAACGAAACGAGTATTTTCTTTATCATCTTCATGTTCGGATGTTCATTTGTCAAATTGGTGCAAAGGTATAAAAAATCCCCTAATTTGGTGTTGCAATTCGCTAAGAAACACTTATTTTTGCAAGATTCTTTCTACAAACATGAAAATTATGCAAGAAGAAACCGAATATATTAATGTATATGGTGCCCGTGTGCACAATTTGAAGAATGTCGATGTACAAATTCCGCGCAATAGCTTAACGGTGATTACAGGCTTAAGCGGTAGCGGAAAATCGTCGTTAGCCTTCGATACGATATTTGCCGAAGGACAACGCCGTTACATTGAAACCTTCTCGGCATACGCGCGCAATTTCTTAGGCAATCTCGAACGCCCCGATGTGGATAAAATTACAGGCTTAAGTCCTGTTATCTCCATCGAGCAAAAGACTACCAATAAAAATCCTCGCTCAACGGTGGGTACCACTACAGAGGTGTACGACTACCTTCGTTTGCTTTTTGCGCGTGCCGCCGATGCCTACTCTTATCAAAGTGGCGAGAAGATGGTGAAGTACACCGAAGAGCAAATTCTCGACATGATATTGAGCGAATACAAAGGCAAACGCATCTATATCCTTGCGCCAATGGTACGTAGTCGTAAGGGACACTACAAAGAGTTGTTCGAGCAAGTACGCAAAAAAGGCTACTTGTATGTGCGTGTCGATGGCGAGATGAAAGAGGCTCTACCAGGTATGCGCCTCGATCGCTATAAGAATCACGATATAGAGGTAGTGATAGATAAACTCATTGTAGCCGATAAAGACGATGTACGACTGAAAAATAGCGTTTCTACCGCCATGCGTCAAGGCGATGGCTTGCTGATGGTGTTGGATTATGAAAGCGGAGAAGTGCGCCATTATAGCAAGCTATTGATGGATCCCGTCACTGGTCTTTCGTATAAAGAACCGGCTCCGCACAACTTCTCGTTCAATTCTCCCCAAGGCGCTTGTCCTCGATGTAAAGGGCTTGGCGTAGTGAGCATGGTCGATGTAGATAAGGTTATTCCCAACCGCGAATTGTCCATTCATGATGGTGCTATTGCGCCGTTAGGCAAGTATAAAAATAGCATGATATTTTGGCAAATCGCTGCTATCCTTGAAAAGTACGAAGCAACGCTGAAGACCCCTGTGCAAGATTTACCCGATGAGGCTATAGGTTCGATTCCCCCACGGGTCATTGCCTAGCGATAGGGTAGAGAATGTATCGTAGGAGAGAGTTGCCTCCTTAATGTAACTACTGTCATACCGACGACGCAT
>JAFYML010000262.1 GCA_017556595.1 Bacteroides sp. | reverse complement strand
GTCCGCTGCCGGATGATGCTCCACCGCGTCCGTCGCCCAAGGCCATTTGGAATAACCTCGAAGCATATTGGTACGAGCCCACAGGTTAGCGGGTGTTTGCCCCGAGCAGAATGGTTGTTTGCTGTGGGATTGTGGGTGATTTGATGCGGGGGGAAGTGTGATGAGTGCTGAGTTGTGAGTTCTGAGTGCTGAGTTGTGTATTTCCTACCACCCTGCCCTTCGGGCACCCACCCCCTCTTGGCTCCCCCGTTATCGGGGGAGAACAACCTTTCTGAAGGAGGGAAATTGAATAGTCATAAATTTTGAATTATAAATATCATGAGAAACTTCAAGAAGTTGGGTATTGACACCCGCGGTCGTGTAAGCGGCAAGGTGAAAACAATATGTCCGTGGTGCGACAGCACACGGGGAAACAAAGGAGATAAGTCGCTGAGTGTGAACTTGGACAATGGCATGTACTTGTGCCATCATTGTGGGCAAAAAGGGTGTGTGCCCGACGAGGCCGAACAGCGTATGCGCGAGCAACGAAGAGCAGCGACCAAAGCAAAGCCCATGCACTATAGGCGACCGACATTCCATCCCGAAAGTTGCACGCTATCGGAAAAGGTGGAGCGTTATTTGGTGGAACAGCGTTGCTTGTCGCAAGCGGCTATCAAGGAGCTGCGCATTGGCGAAGCGGACGAGTGGATGCCCGCCAGCGGCAAAAAGGAGCACTGTATCTGCTTCAACTACTTCGAAAACGGTGAGTTAGTGAACACCAAGTATCGCACCGCCAAGAAGGAGTTCAAGATGGTGACCGGTGCCGAACTGATTCCATACCACATCGACGGCATAGCCCACACAGCAGAGTGCATCATTACCGAGGGCGAAATGGATGCAGCATCGTTCATCACTGCCGGACGGAACGATGTAGTGAGCGTGCCAAGCGGAGCGAATAAGAACCTAACGTGGTTGGATCGTTTCGTTCCTACGCATTTCGAGGATAAAAAGCAGATTTACATAGCCGTAGATAGCGATAGCAAGGGGCTGATGCTGCAACAAGAGTTGGTGCGACGGTTGGGTAGCGAGCGGTGTCGCATCGTACACTTCGGCCCCGGCTGCAAAGATGCCAACGAGCATTTAGTGAGGTATGGCGTAGAGTCGCTGCTTATCTGTTTGGCACAGGCCGAGGAGATACCATTGGAGGGGGCTTTCACTGCCGAAGACCTACACGAAGAGTTCAAGATGCTCTTCGAAAACGGACTGAAACAGGGTGCCGAAAGCGGTTGGGAGGAGTTCGACAAGCTATGCACCTTCGAACTGGGGCGATTGATGGTGGTGACCGGTGTACCGGGCGATGGCAAGTCGGAATGGGTGGACGAGCTTTGCCTACGCCTCTGCCTGCGCCATGACTGGAAAATCGGTTTCTTCAGTCCCGAGAACATGCCCATCAGCTACCACTTGCGCAAGTTGGCCGAAAAACTGAACGGAGTAAGTTTTTCGCAAGCAACAGGCGCATCGCTATTCATGTACGAACAAACGGAGCAGTTCTTAGCAGCCAATGTCACTCACCTACTGCCAGGCGACGAGGATTACAGCTTAGAAACAATCTTGGAAAAGGGGCGCCAATTGGTGGCACGACGAGGCATCCGTATCTTGGTTATCGACCCGATGAACAGCCTCAACATGAACCTACGCGATGGCGAGACGGAACTGATGTACTATCGTCGCGCACTGAACTCCTTCCGACGCTTTGCGCTGCAAAACCACTGCTTGCTGATTTTGGTGGCGCACCCGCGCAAGATGAACCGCGACGCGCTGACCGGTCGCAAACGACGGGTAGAGATGAACGACATCTTCGGTTCGAGCGACTTTGCCAACAAACCCGACTACTGCCTGACGGTACACCGCCACGAAGAGAGCAACCAAGTGACAATCTATATCGACAAAGTGAAATTCAAGCATTTAGGTAGTCGAGGCAGTGCGCATTTTGTCTATAACATGGTGAATGGGCGCTACTCGTCGTGTCTGATAAATGAGGAAAAACAGCCGTATAATGCCAAGTTTGATAACAACAACTGGCTGGGAAAAAATTAAATAGTGATTAACTATTAGTGATAAGTGAACGGCTAATCACTAATCGTTAATAGTTAATCACTAATCACGGTTCGCCCAAAGCATCGACAATCAGACGTACTTGAGCTGGGGTATAACGACGTGAAGAGGGGTTGTATCCGGCAGCTTCGAGCGAAGCCATCAAGCCAGGAGCACGCTCTAACCATTCATTGAACGACTTTAGCGCACTGCGTTGCTGCACATG
>JAFYML010000261.1 GCA_017556595.1 Bacteroides sp. | reverse complement strand
GGATTCATTATGTGCAATAGACAACGAAAATTTCAAATGTTTTATACCTGGTTATACAGACAAGAAAATTTGCGAAATCGGCAAGATGCTTCTAATGAAAGGTGAAGAAGCAATAGCATTGAAAAGGTCTATTACAGAGCATATAATGGCAAATATAACTTCAATACTAGATTATGAGTAAAGTATTTGCTATTTACCCTATAGACAAGAGCTGCTCCACTTCGTTTCTTAATCGTATTAATACATTTGAAACTAGAAAACTTGGAGATATTTGGCATTGCTATAAAGTTCATTTTTCAGATGAAGATCATGAAAGATGTATTCAGCAATCTAAGGATAGTCATTTTATCTTTTATATGGGACACGGTGGGGAAACCCAACTACACGGAGCTTGTGCAAAATATGGAGAAATGTCTGTTGATATTATTGCCGCCAAAGAAAATAAGGATTTCTATAACAAAGAAAATTTTATAGATGCCAATAATATCAATGCTTTCAAGGGAAAAATCTTTTTTTGTTTTTCTTGTAATTCCAATAGAAATAGCTCCAAAAGCCTAGCAAGACTATCTAGAAAATTTGGAGTAGAAACATTTGTTGGATTTGGCGATATACCGACAGACTATATTGACGGAACTCGATTCTCCAAAAGATGCATTGCGATTTACAAAGGTAAGATTGTTAAGATAATAAAGTATTCCTTATTTTATGCTGTTCAAAACAATGAGACTGCTGATAACTTGGTTAGGATAATAAAACTTTTAACATGTAAGGAGATACAATCATTGCTAAGACAAAGAAACTTTCATGGGAGAGATTTAGTCATTAAACAGTTGTGTATGTTCAAAAATGAAATAAAGATATTTGGGAATATGTATTCCATACTTTAATACTTGACAAGTTATTTCATATAAATATACGTGTCTATTAATAGAAAATCTCACTATCTTTGCAGTCGGTATGCGTTCTTTTCAATAATGCAGAATAAGACAGATTTGGGAACTTTGCTTGTTTCTAAATCGTTACCTGTCGTAAATTCAAATTCTGTAAATAGATCGTTCTCAGCGTGAAAGAAGAAATGCTATGACTCAAGATATGCAACAAGCGTTGCCTGATATAGAGGAATTGAAAAGATTGATGAATGATGAAAATGCAGAAATAGTATCATAATATAAAAATATGTGGTGCATTATCATGAACACACCGCATATCCAAAAATAAATACAGACTTAATCGAATTCGCTTTCTATTGCATGTAGTTTTTGTTGATTCTTAATCTCTTCGCCGCTAAGAATCACCACGTTCCAACCACGAATACGCCTAAATCGTCTTTTCTCAAACCCCATCTTATTCATAGCTATCGCTATGTTGCGTGTTGCTAACGGTGTTTTGATATACCCATTTATCAGTTCTATAATGCGTGTGGCAGTGAGGAACTCGCCCGTTTCTGTGCCATAGGGCTTGCGGAAGTAGGTCAGGATAAGCTCCTCTTCAAGGTTGGGTTCTTCAAACTGGCGATTGTGTTCGGCCAACTGGGCATTGTCTTCGTCGGTAAACCAATAGCAGAAGCCATCGCGCCATAGGGCATACGCCTGACTGTACAGACCTGTATAGTTGAAGGGGTGCTGCATGGGCGAGTCGATGCTCTCCACCACGAACGGTAGCCAACGGCGGTTGCCGGTGGGGTCGTTCAGGAACTGCGGATTGTTGCCCGTGCCACAGAACGAGGCGATGTGCGGACGGCGCTCCTTGTGACGGCCATATACGGCACGTTCGTTCATGTAGTGTTGCGAAGTGATGGCCTTCAGTTGGTTCACCTCAGAGGGGCGCATGTGGTCCAGCTCTTCAAGGGCTACAAGCCCCATCTCGGTCAGTTCCAGTTTATCGTCCTTGTTCAGTCGTTGGGCGAAGTTCTTGGCACTAAAATAAGGTTGCAGTTCCGGTGGAAGAAGTAAACGCATAAAAGTACTTTTGTAGATGCCTTGGCGACCAATGTAGGTCAGTATTTCATGGTTCACCACATCCTCTAACCAAGTTGGTAGCATGGCCACGAACCATTTCTTGAAGAAGCGGTTGTGCAGTGACTGTTCGCAACCGCTGACGTGAACATAGTTGGCCAGTTGCTCAATGTAGTCCACCCCATCCCACCGCGGCAGGTTCAGCAGGTACGACCGGAAGGGGTTGAACTGCGGATAGAAATCGCTGTTCATCACTGCCCGTAGGTCGTTGATGTTCATGCGTAGGTTTGTTTCGGTGCAGAAGCGGCAGTAGAGCGAGTTGTCCATCGTGTCGGTCATCTCTGTCCACTCATCCTTTTCGGCATCATACAGCTCCTGCTTGCGGGTGATGACGTTGTGGCGGATGCGGATGTCGCGTTCCTTTAGGTAATCTTGAATTTGTTTTACAGTTGCCAAGTCGCTACGCCGGGTGTTTTTGGGTAGTGGAAGCGTGCCGTGCTCTTCGGTTTGTGCATAACACGAGCGCACAATGCTCTCCACCTGTTCGCAGCCATAGTCGGCAAACTCGCCGGTGGCCCACTCCGCTACTTCCTCTTCTGCCACGCCGTAGCGGTTCAACAGGTAGCAGGCTTGCATGATGTACTCGTTGTGATGGCCGCTGCAATACGCAATGCCACGCTTGGCCAAATCCTTCTGCACAGCATGCACAGCATCCTGTAGCGCACACGTATGGCGTTTTTTCGGGCGGCCTACACGTTTTACCGCTTGCGCCACCGGCTCGATGGGGATGGCATCGGGACGGAAGAAGACGTTGGGGTCGTGGGCCAATCCGCTGATGCGTGTCAGGTCCTTGCACTGAAGGTCGGCTGGCAGTCCAATCAGCTCGGAATAGTAGGCGCAAGCGGTGAGAAAGGCCGAATGGTAGTCGTCGCCCACGTAGCGAAAAAAGATGCGGACTCCCAGTCCGCTAATGGTAATGTATTCCAATAACGTATGCTCGTCGGAACGGATTTTCCCAACCACCTCAGCCAACTGTTCGGGTGGTATTTTGTCTATATCTACCAGTCCCAAACCGGTGCGCACGGTAGCAAATTGTGCCCTTCGGCCACCCTCGAAACGGGTAGCTACCGACACGCAATAGGTGCGATACTTCTGCTGGCTGGCATCTTTTGTCAGCCCTACTGAACGATAATAACGATGTTTCTCGGTGAGTTGGCGTAGGGATTCGTCTTCGCGAATCAGCCGCACCACCTCTTGCAGCATCACATCCTGTGGTTGTGTGCTGCGAAAGCCTTTGAACAGGCTTAGCTTCATTTTCTGCATAATATTTATTATTAATAAATTATCTGGCAAAAATGAATTATCTTTGTCGATGAATAGGGCCAATATAGAAGGGGCTTTTTATGATGAATAAATGTTACATTTAACATTTTATAACTAAACGTAACCAAGCAAATCGACCATACAACTAAATATCATGACACATATTTATCTATTTGGCCTAATAATAGGCCGTTTTCTGAAAGAGCATAGGATTACGGTGATAATCCGTAACAATGCAGGATTTGGTAGCAAAAAAATGCGCGACATACGCAATGGTCGCATCTACGACGAAACCTACATACGCTTATGGATGGCATTGGCGCAGGTTCTTACAACGGAGGAATTTATGCGTTACATCATGCGCATTGCACGCCTTCTGTATCGTTTTGCCGAATATCATGGCGATGAGTACCTGGAACAGGCACGAGGACGAGCAAGAAAGAGTTAATGGTACATTATGGTACGTACAACGTATCGTCGGCCCAATGTATGGGATTGTCGTGAATATACATCATTATTTCATCGAACGACCGTTGGTTACGGATAATGTGTTCGTAATAGTTGCGTTGCCAGAGGCGGGTGGAAAATGAAAGCCATCCAGATTGTTTCACACCACGAATATATTCATTAGTAGTCATTGTTTTAGACCATTGAATCACACGATGTAGGGGCGAATCCGAGGTAAACTTTTTCGATTGTAGATTGTTTAATAGAAAAAATAAACTAAACCTACATCGTAATATGGATAAATATACAATTGGTAATAATGCCGGTATCTTATGGAACTTGATGAACCGAGCCGGCTCGCCACAAAACTTCGAGGATTTAAGAAGAAAAAGTAACTTGACCGATGCCGAACTTTATGCTGCCATCGGGTGGCTAGCGCGCGAAAATAAAATAGAGATTGAAGTAGAGGATGATAGGCATACATTCGTCTTTTACTTAAATATGGGATGTTATTATTATTAGCAGTTAATGCTTTTTATTAAACTTTTCTTGAATTTATGCCAATTAATTATGTTATATAACATATTTATTGTATCTTTGCACTCGATTTAGGTATAAATCTGATGTTTAATTAAAAGGTAAAAAGAAATGTTGAAAGAAAAAGCAGGCGTAACTGCCGGTAAAATTTGGAATGCGTTGAACGAAACAGAGGGTCTAACTGCTAAGCAAATCAAGAAGGCCACTAAGTTGGTTGACAAGGACTTGTTCTTGGGCTTGGGCTGGTTGCTTCGCGAAGACAAGATTGCTACTTCAGAAGTTGAAGGCGAACTTTTCGTAAAGTTGGTTTAATTTTCTTGACGTAAGAGAGAACATTTATCAGAATAGAAAAGAGCGTTGTACAAGGATTTCCTTCGTGCAACGCTCTTTTTTTTTATTGTAACACGTTTTCACGGACGCAAATTGCGCCCCTACTAGTTAATCACTAATCGCTAACTTATACTCTACCCAAATACGGGCGGCCTCCTCTACCATCTTCGAGCATGGACGCTTGGCGTAATATTGCTCGGTACGCGCTTCAGCCTCGTGTGTTCCTTCGGGTTGCTTCAACCCCAACAACTCAGCACAAATAAGCGAACCATTGCGACGTTTGAACTCATCGGCCAATTGTTGCACTAATTGATAGTTGGCCGATTTGCCTTCGCGGTCGTCACCGCGCGTAGCTCCGGTTTCCAAGCCTGCCAAGATGAACATGCCACATGCGGCACCACACGTAAGGCGCATGCGGCCAATGCCACCGCCAAACGAAGCCGACATCTTCAATGCTTGCTCCTCGGTGAGCCCATACATATCGGCAAAGGCTGCTACCACCGACTGCGCACAATTATATCCTTCTTTGAACAACGAAACTGCTCTTTCTATTCTTTCTTCCATACTACAACTTGTTATAAAATTTCAGACAATAACAACATAACATTCAGCACTGTTACGATTGCTGCTATGGCATAAAGCACAAATGAGCTCCAACGGCTATTGGCATACTTACCCATCACGCGT
>JAFYML010000260.1 GCA_017556595.1 Bacteroides sp. | reverse complement strand
AGCTACCCGATTGAAGCATGATGAAGCTATCATCGGAAGCGGGAACTTTATTGATAGAAACAGAAACATCTTTCCACTCTGTAGTAAAATTCAACGTTGCTCCAGGATAATCTTCTCCCCAATGACCCAAACAAGCAACAAGCGAACCAGCCTGCGAGCCTTTAATACGCATAGTCAGTTTATAATCGTTTGCCTCCAACGAAATGCCATTGGCTATGTGATATTGGAAATTCCAATTCACTTCTGTTGCCGATGGATTATACACCTTTAAACCACTGTTTTCAATTGTAATGGATGCGCCTTCAGGGGTTTGGTTCCAATAATCGAAAGAGGTTACTGTCTTAAAATTGCAATAGTAGTCTTCCTTTTCGTATGTTTCGCCCGATTCGGGTTTCACACGTTTAGGTTTCAGCAACGAGTTCAAGTAAGCCGGACTTTGTTGCGAGTGCCAAGCCAAGGTGTGTCCAAAGAGGCTATGCCCAGTAGCTTCGGCAGCATCCACAAATGCTTCGACTGTAGAGAAGTTCATGTGACCGCTACTATTTACGATAGAAGAATATTTCATGGCATTATCGGCCACAACATCATTAATTTCCCTTTCGAACAAATCGTTATAGGCCGAATTTATATTGTTATATTGGTGTGCATTCACCGCCATACCGAGTTTAAAGTTCGGATTCTTGATGTACGACTTCAAGAAAGTTTCCACTTCGGGGGTAAATGTATGCAAAGTGCCCTGTTTCAAACCAGTTTCCGGCATATCGTACTCAAAAGTTTGCAAGGTATCACAACCAGCTGCATGCTCGTGTAATAGATGGAAGGCCACTTTCTCGCCTTCCTTAGTCGGATTGATCGGCAAGAATGGGATAAACACCTTTTTATCAGCATTCGACGAAGGGGCGTAAGGTTTCTGTAATTGCAATTTTACGCTATTACTACCCTCATCGATAATCATCTGTTGCGTCTTCAAATTAAACTTACCCGACTTAATGGCCAATGGTTGGTCGGAGTTGGTAGAGAAAACCACTGATGTCACGGCGTTTCCACCATCCGCTCCTATTGCTGCCCCCACGCTTTGAGCATTGAGGGTCAGCCACACGTAACCATAAAAATAATAGCCAAATCCTAATTCCAGTTTCGAATCCTTTATGGTATTGATGGCATAGGCAAATGGTAAAGTAGCATTCTCTTTCCACACATCGGTAGCAGGAAGTGCCACGACACCATCCGTAATCGTTGTAGCTGGATAGAATGCATATACGGTTTCACCTTCCAAGTCTAGCAATTTGTCACCAACGGAATTGAAAAAGGCTTTTGTGGAACCTTTTCCTCCTTCAAATGTGGCTTGATACTTCAAGTTGTTTTGCGATTCTGTGCTCAACATGATTTGATCGCCATTGTTCCAAAATGGTTGAATCATATCGGAACCGTTAATCGAAACATACGTGCGTGTAAAAGCACCTAAATTACCCGTCACAATCACTTCACCATCAACCGGAGTAGGTTCTGGAGCAGCAGGTTCTTCTTCTCCAATTTTATCGTCTGAACATCCTATAAATGCCAATGCCAACATGGCATAGAAAAAATGTTTAATTTTCATACTATTATATATAATAAGGTGTATTAATGTTATGTATTCTGCTTATTAGAGGGCATAAAGATACTAATATTATCAATATATTAACCATTATCAAGTCACATTTTATTGCAGATAAAATAAAAAACTATACTTTTGCAGCGCAAATTTAAAATTATAAAAGATGAAAGCATTTGTATTCCCTGGTCAAGGTGCTCAATTCGTAGGTATGGGAAAAGACCTTTACGAAAATTCACCTTTGGCAAAAGAATTATTCGAGAAAGCTAACGAAATCCTTGGATATCGCATCACAGACATTATGTTTGAAGGAACAGACGAAGATCTTCGTCAAACAAAGGTTACACAACCTGCCGTATTCCTTCACTCGGTTATCTCTGCATTGTGCATGGGTGACGCCTTCCAACCAGAAATGACAGCCGGACACTCTTTGGGTGAATTTTCTGCCTTGGTAGCTGCTGGTGCATTAAGTTTCGAAGATGGTTTGAAATTGGTATATGCTCGTGCAATGGCTATGCAAAAGGCTTGTGAAGCTCAACCATCAACAATGGCTGCCATCATCGGACTTGACGATGATAAAGTAGAAGAGATTTGCGACCAAGTAACAGCCGAAGGCGAAGTTTGTGTAGCAGCAAACTTTAATTGCCCTGGACAAATTGTTATCTCAGGTTCTATCGAAGGTATTAACAAAGCATGCGAATTGATGAAAGTTGCTGGTGCTAAACGCGCATTGCCGTTGAAGGTTGGTGGTGCATTCCACTCTCCATTGATGAGCCCTGCACAAGTAGAATTGGAAGCAGCAATCAATGCTACCGAATTCCACACTCCAAAGTGTCCTATCTACCAAAACGTTGATGCACTTCCCCACTCTAATCCGGAAGAGATTAAACAAAACTTGGTAGCTCAACTTACCGAATCAGTGCGTTGGACACAAACCGTAAAGAACATGCTTTCCGATGGTGCTACCGACTTCACTGAATGTGGTCCAGGCGCTGTGCTTCAAGGTCTTATCAAGAAGATAGACAAAGAGGCTTCGGCACACGGAATTCTCTAAAATTAGGAATTAAAAAATTAAGAAATAATAGCAAATAAAAAAGGCTTCCGATTTGGAAGCCTTTTTTTGTATCTATCAACTTGCCTGATTAAAGCAAGCCATTTGAACCTAACACAATCAACATGGTATAACCCAATACCAAACCTATGATACCCATGATGATACCCACCTTGGCCATTTCGTTTTGTTTGATCATACCTGTTGCATGAGCCAACGCATTCGGAGGAGTAGAGATTGGCAATACCATACCGAGTGAAGAACCGATAGCCACACCAATCAATAATGTACTTACACCACCCAACGAAGCCAAGTTTTCTTGCATACTCATACCGGCTACTGCCAAAATAGGTACAAGCAAAGCTGCGGTTGCTGTGTGTGAGATAAAGTTTGCCATAGCGTAGCAAATCAAACCAGAACCAACAATAACCACGATTGGTGACCATGTGTCGAATGGGATAGCTTGAATCATGTGTGTAGCCAAACCAGTTTCGTTCAAAGCAACGCCCAAAGCAAAACCACCAGCAACCATCCAAAGTACTGACCAACTGATTTCTTCCAAATCGCGACGGTCAATCACACCGATAGCGCAGAATACTGCTACAGGCAACATCGCTACAACATTCGAGTTCACACCAGTTACCTTATCTGTTACCCACAACAATACGGTGATAGCAAATGTGATATATACTACGATAGAACGCCAGTCTTTCTTGGCTTCACCTTTAATATCAAGAATAATAGTCTTTTGCTTAAATGGGAACAACTTAAGCAACAAGAACCAAGCAATAACCAATACAATAATAGTGAAAGGAATCATGAAAGCCATCCACTCACCAAAACCGATGTTAAGGTTCATGCCTTCTGGGTCGTTCAAATACTTCAATGCAATAGCATTAGGAGGAGTACCAATAGGTGTACCCATACCACCCACGTTAGCTGCTACAGGAATGGCCAATGCCAATGCAATTTTACCTTTACCATCGGCTGGCAATGCCTTCAAAACCGGTGCCAAGAAGGTAAGCATCATAGCGGCAGTAGCTGTATTACTCAAGAATATAGAGAACACACCTGTTACCACTAAGAAACCGAGCAACACGAAACGCGATTGAGTACCGAAAGGCTTCAACATTACGCGAGCCAACATGCTATCAAGACCTGTTTTAGTAGCTGCAATAGCCAAGATAAAACCACCAATGAAGAGCATGATGATAGGGTCGGCAAAGCAAGCCATGATTGATTTGTAGCTTGTCAGTTTACCCAATTCTTCAGCAGGAATACCTTCGCGGAAGAACCACAAACTACTGTCCGATGTTGTAAACATCAACAACACCACTACCACCACCGAAGTACACCATGCAGGAATTGCTTCCAACACCCACATCAATGTAGCAAAAGCAAAGATGGCAATCGTACGTTGTTCAATAACTGTCAGTCCGTCAATTCCAAAAGAATCGGCAGGCAATAACCACAAAACAAGCGATGTAACGATAGCAAAAATAAGCTTAATCATGCGTTGAGTAAGCATTGCGCCCGAGTTACGTCGCTTTTGACCCAAATGATAAAGAGCTTCCACCACATGGAAGCCTGTAAAGTTTTTAAACATGTTTAGAGAATAGCTTTAATTTATATCGTTGTTTATTGATTTCGGACGACAAAGATACGGCAATTCTTCCACATTCGAGTACGATAAAAGATAGTTTTTACGTTATTTCCGCCAAATATTTTTGATTGATGCAGAAAATGTTTATTTTCGTGCCATAAATATAAAATGTAGATTAAAAAAGATGGAAAACAAAGATAAAATCATCATATACCAAGTGTTCACACGCTTGTTTGGTAATAACAATAGCCACTGTGTTCAAAATGGTTCACTAAATGAAAACGGATGTGGAAAGATGGCCGACTTCACGGCTAAGGCATTAAGCGAAATCAAGGCATTAGGAACCACACACATTTGGTACACTGGTGTGATTGAACATGCCACACAAACCGACTATCGTCGCCATGGCATTACGCCCGACCATCCAGCTGTAGTGAAAGGGAAAGCCGGTTCGCCATACGCTATTAAAGATTATTACGATATTGACCCTGATTTGGCAAAGGATGTACCCGAACGCATGAAGGAGTTTGAAAACTTGGTGCAACGTACACATAAAGCAGGACTGAAGGTGATTATCGACTTTGTGCCTAACCACGTGGCACGACAATACCAATCGGATGTGCAACCCGATGGTACTGTAGGATTGGGAGCCAACGACGACACACGCTATCCGTTTAGCCCATACAACAACTTCTACTACATACCGCAAACTCCTTTCCAAGGGCAATTCGACATGAAAGCCGGAGCTGAAGATGTGTACATTGAGTTCCCAGCCAAAGCTACCGGAAACAACCGCTTCGATGCCTACCCTTCGAAGAACGATTGGTACGAAACTGTGAAGTTGAACTATGGTATTGATTATATGAATGGTGGTATCTGCCACTTCGACCCCGTGCCCGACACTTGGTGCAAGATGCTAGATATTCTCCTCTTCTGGGCAAGCAAGAAGATTGATGGATTCCGTTGCGACATGGCCGAGATGGTACCTGTTGAGTTTTGGGAATGGGCCATACCACAAGTAAAAAAGAAACATCCAAAGATTCTATTCATTGCCGAAGTATACAACCCCAATGAATATCGCAACTACCTTTTCCGTGGCCATTTCGACTACTTATATGATAAGGTAGGATTATACGATACGCTTCGTGCTATTGTGTGCGGACAAGCATCGGCCACTAGCATCAGCCGTACATGGCAAAGTTTGGGAGGCATAG
Organism: Bacteroides sp.; assembly: GCA_017556595.1. GTDB lineage: Bacteria > Bacteroidota > Bacteroidia > Bacteroidales > Bacteroidaceae > Bacteroides. Next base: position 4,606 of record JAFYML010000260.1, on the reverse strand, counting down.
AGAAGCAAATGCTGAACTTCCTCGAAAACCACGACGAACAACGCATTGCATCCGAATTCTTTGCCGGCAACCCTCGTAAGGCCATCCCTGCTCTCATTACATCGGCATGTATGAATACCAACCCGATGATGATCTATTTTGGGCAAGAGTTTGGCGAACGCGGTATGGATAGCGAAGGATTTAGCGGACGCGACGGACGCACTACCATCTTCGACTATTGGAGTGTGAACACCATTCGTTGTTGGCGCAATGGTGGCAAGTTCGACGGCCAATTGCTAACCGACGACCAAAAACGCCTACAAGCGCTATACAAACGTGTACTAACTTTGTGCAACGAAGAAAAAGCCATTTCGCAAGGTTCGTTCTTCGATTTGATGTATGCCAACATCGACGGATGGCGATTCAACGAGCACAAACAATACACCTTTATGCGTCGATACGAACGCGAGTTGCTACTCATCATTGTAAACTTCGACCACATGTCGGTCGATTTGGCTATCAACATTCCGCCACACGCTTTCGAGTACATGCAACTACCACAAATGGATAGCTACACAGCTACCGACTTGCTGACAGGTAAACAAGAGTCCATCTGTTTGTTGCCCTACAAAGCAACCGAAACCGTACTAGAAGGCTATAGCGGTAAGATACTGAAAATAACTTGGTAACACCTAAATAATTACAATATGGAAACATTGAATCTAATCAAAAACGACCCATGGTTGGAACCCTTTGCCGATGCTATAAACGGCCGCCATCAGTTTGTCATCAAGAAAGAAGCCGAACTGACCAAGAAAGGAAAAACCACCCTTAGCGAGTTCGCATCTGGACATCTATACTTCGGTTTGCACCAAACCAAAGATGGATGGGTACTACGCGAATGGGCACCAAATGCTAGCGAGATATACCTCGTCGGCGATTTTAATGATTGGACAGAACAACTTAAATATGCTTTCAAGCGCAAAGCAGGCGGTGTGTGGGAGGTAAAATTACCTGCTAAAGCCATGAAACATGGCGACTTATACAAACTGCTTGTAAAGTGGGAAGGCGGACAAGGCGAACGCATACCCGCCTATGCCAACCGCGTAGTGCAAGACGAAGTAACCAAGATATTCAGTGCACAAGTATGGGCTCCCGAAGCCGAATATAAATGGAAGAAGAAAACCTTCAAGCCCAACACCGCTCCCCTACTTATCTACGAATGCCACATTGGTATGGCACAACAAGAAGAGAAAGTGGGTAGCTACGTTGAGTTCCGCGAAAACGTGCTCCCACGCGTAGCAAAAGCCGGTTACAATTGTATCCAAATTATGGCTATACAAGAGCACCCCTATTACGGCAGTTTCGGCTATCACGTTTCCAATTTCTTTGCTGCTTCGTCACGCTTCGGTACACCCGAAGAGTTGAAGGAACTTATCGACACTGCCCACCAAATGGGTATTGCCGTTATCATGGATATTGTTCACTCGCATGCCGTGAAGAACGAAATGGAAGGTCTTGGTAACCTTGCCGGCGACCCATGCCAATACTTCTATAGTGGCGAGCGTCGCGAACATCCGGCTTGGGATTCGCTCTGTTTCGACTATGGCAAAAACGAAGTACTCCACTTCTTGTTGTCAAATTGCAAATATTGGATGGAAGAGTTCCACTTCGATGGTTTCCGCTTCGATGGTGTAACATCCATGCTCTACTATAGCCACGGATTGGGCGAAGCTTTCTGTGGTTATGGCGATTATTTTAATGGTCACCAAGACGATAATGCCATCTGCTACCTCACCTTGGCCAATCGTTTGATTCATCAAATCAACCCCAAAGCTATCACCATTGCCGAAGAGGTATCAGGTATGCCCGGATTGGCCGCTAAGTTCGAAGATGGTGGCTACGGATTCGACTACCGCATGGCCATGAATATCCCCGACTATTGGATTAAGACCATCAAAGAGAAGATTGACGAAGATTGGAAGCCATCGAGCCTATTCTGGGAAGTAACCAACCGCCGTGCCGATGAAAAGACAATCTCTTACGCCGAAAGTCACGACCAAGCATTGGTAGGCGACAAAACCATCATCTTCCGCCTTATCGATGCCGACATGTATTGGCACTTCCAAAAGGGCGACGAAAACTACAACGTGCATCGCGGTATAGCTTTGCACAAAATGATTCGTTTGCTCACTGCATCGACCATCAATGGTGGCTACCTTAACTTTATGGGCAACGAATTCGGTCATCCCGAATGGATTGACTTCCCACGCGAAGGCAACGGATGGAGCCATAAATATGCACGTCGTCAATGGGATTTGGTGGATAACAAGAATCTCAATTTCCACAACCTTGGCGATTTCGATGCTGCTATGCTCGAAGTTATCAAGAGCCAAAAGAACATACAGAAGACTCCAGTACAAGAGATTTGGCACAACGATGGCGACCAAGTATTGGCCTACACTCGCAAAGACCTCTTGTTTGTCTTCAACTTCAACCCAAGCAAGTCGTTTACCGACTATGGCTTCCTTGTGCCTGCCGGAAGCTACGAAGTAGTGCTAAACACCGATGCTAAAGACTTTGGTGGCAATGGACTGAACGACGATAGTGTGAAACACTTCTCCATGTACGACCCTGTACACAAGAAGTACCACAAAGAATGGTTGAAACTTTACCTGCCTGCTCGCACAGCAATGGTACTGCGTAAATGCAAGTAATGACACCTATCATAGCAAAGGGGCTGACCGATGGTCAGCCCCTTTGTTTTTCAAATAAGCACGCAGCAAACATGTTGCAAGCTCACAGCAAAGCATCACTATGCACGCAGCAAATAGTCGCTAACATGTGCGGTTGCAATGCCCGCAATAATAATTTACTTTCCTAATTGACTTGCGTAACGGAACAGAGCAAGCATAGCTTGAGCATCGTTGAAATCAACGTTCTTAGCATCTATGTACTCTTGCAACTCGGCTTTGTTCTTCGAGTAAATCTTGATGAATTGCTTCATGTTGCGCACTTCCTTTTGCTTACCTTTCACTTCCACCCAATAGATATTGTAGCGGTTGCCTGGCTTGATATCGATAGGAATTGAAGTGAAAGCATCGCCCGCACTATTGGCAGAGAATGTTTTTACTTGACCTAAAGTAGAAGAGCCACCAAAACCTACTTCTTTCTCTTTTTGTTGGAAGGTGATGCAATGACGCACATAGAAAGCTGGGTCTGGTGAAAGGATTTCCAAGCCACCATCTTCAGATGGGAAGAAACGACGAGTACCAATCTCGATAAGGTAAACATCCTCAGAGTTGGCCAATGCCTTAATTGTATTACCGTCTTGGTCGTCAATGTAGAAGAATTGTCCCTTTGGAAGATAAAAATTCAATTTCCCTTTGCTTTTTGCGCCATTTTTCATCAATACAGTTCCTTCGGTATAGTCGTCGAATAGGAACAATGCAGGATCTACTTCCTGAGCAAATGATGTCTTAACCAATGCGAAGACAATCAATAACAAAAATACTTTCTTCATGATAAATAGTTGTATTAAGGTGAATATAACTGTTTTATTAAAGAAAAAAACTGCCCCGAGAAAAGTGTTGGCACCCTCCTCGAAAGCAGTTCTTTATGTGTGTTATCAATATATGTAAGCTAAATTACATAAACCAACGCACGTAGCAGAAGTCCATTCGATGAGGAAGGTCGTTATGCTTTGGATACATACGATAGCATACCTTGAAGCTACCTGCATTTTCCATTTCGTGCTGACATTGGAAGGTGTAGAGGTTACCCTCTTTCTTCACAACTTCGAATGGTTTTACCGAATAGATGTGTTGCTTACCATTTTGATCGGTGCTGATGGTTACAAGTTCAATGCCGATAGCATCGTCCAAACCTTGTTCATCAACCACGTGAGTAATAGTATATTTCTTACCACTTTCGATAGTGCCATTAGCGATATCGGCATCTTTTTCGCTTGATACTACCTTAATATTGTCCCACTTAGCAGCAACTTCTTCTTTCCATGCAGCAATTTCCTTTGCCTTTGCATAGTTATCGGCAGCCAATACCTTGAAGCGCTTAGCTTCCTTGTTGTAGAACTTATCGAAGTAGTCGTCGAGCTGACGCTTCATAGTGTAGTTAGGAGCGATTTGAGCGATTGAATTCTTGATAGTGCGGATCCAACCTTCAGAGTAGCCCTTCTTGTTGCGAGCATAGTACAACGGCAAGATTTCTGTTTCGAGGATGCTATAGATAGTAGCAGCATCGAGTTGGTCTTGGTGTTCTTGGTTTTGGTAAGTACGCTTTTCGGTCAATGCCCAACCAGCACCTTCGCGATAGCCTTCCAACCACCAACCATCGAGAACAGAGAAGTTTACAACACCGTTCATCAATGCCTTTTCGCCCGATGTACCCGATGCTTCGAGTGGACGAGTTGGAGTATTCAACCAGATATCTACACCAGAAACCAAGCGACGTGCCAATTGCATATCGTAGTTTTCCAAGAAGATAATCTTACCCAAGAATTCTGGACGACGAGAAATCTCGATGATACGCTTAATCAAACCTTGACCTGCACCATCGTGTGGGTGAGCCTTACCTGTAAAGAGGAATTGTACAGGATAGTCAGGGTTGT
>JAFYML010000020.1 GCA_017556595.1 Bacteroides sp. | reverse complement strand
GGAGAATGTGATTATTATATCGGCAAAAGATTCGTTGGAAGACAAGATATTAGGGTTGGAATTGGGTGCTGATGACTATCTGCCCAAGCCATTCCATTTAGCCGAGTTGACTGCACGCATAAAGAGTGTGCTACGCCGAAAACATCGCGATGGCGAACATGCCATCAGTTTGGGGAATGTTCGTTTGTTGCCCGATACGTTCCAAGTGTGGGTAAACGACACTCAAGTAGAGTTGAGCCGCAAAGAATATGATATTCTGCACTACTTTATGAATCGTCCTAACCGCATGATAAACAAGAATACGTTGGCCGAATCGGTGTGGGGCGACCACATTGATCAAGTGGATAATTTCGATTTTATCTATGCGCAAATAAAGAATTTACGCAAGAAGTTAAAAGAGGCTGCATCTACCATCGAGATAAAGGCTGTGTATGGTTTTGGATATAAACTAATAGTTGAATAAGGAGGAGTTATGAAGCTATTTAACAGAGTGTTAATACATTTACTATCGGGTATCTTCATCATCCTGTTAGGGTGGGCAGTATTCTTCTATTTAGGCATTATGTCCGAAGTAAACGACGAGGTGGACGATTCATTGGAAGACTATTCGGAACTGATTATTACCCGTTCATTGGCGGGAAAAGAGTTGCCAGCTCACGATAGTGGTTCGAACAATCAATACTATTTGCGCGAAGTGGACGAGAGCTATGTCCGCTCGCGTCAGGCTATTAGCTATCGCGACTCGATGATTTATATCAAAGAGAAGAAAGAGACTGAACCTGCTCGTATCCTGACTACCATTTTTAAGGATAAGGAGAATCGTCACTACGAATTATCAGTATTTACGCCTACCATAGAGAAACGCGATCTGCAAGAGGCTATTTTTCATCTGCTGATAGCACTTTTTGCAACGCTACTGATAGCAATTTTGGTCATCAATATTTGGGTGTTCCGCCGAAGCATGAAACCATTTTATCAATTGTTGGATTGGTTGGACAAGTACCGGTTAGGACAAGAAAACAAGCCGCTCGACATATCTACATACACTACCGAGTTCCGAAAACTGAATGAAACCGTAAAGCGTTATGCCACCCATAGCGAGGAGATTTATCGTCAGCAGAAGCTTTTCATTGGTAATGCTTCGCACGAGATACAAACACCGCTTGCTGTGTGCCAAAACCGCATTGAAATGTTGATGGAAGACGAATCGCTAAACGAAGAGCAACTGAGCGAACTTGCCAAAACGTATCAAACATTAGAGTATGTTAGCAAGCTGAACAAATCGTTGTTACTGCTTTCGAAAATAGACAATAGTCAGTTTGCCGACGCAACATCCATCAATATAAACGAATTGCTACACCGCTACATGGACGATTATCAAGAGGTGTACGATTATAAAAATATCCAGGTTACACTCGACGAAAAGGATAATTTCCGCTTACAAATAAACGATACATTGGCCACTATGCTAATAACCAATTTGCTAAAGAACGCTTATGTACACAACAACGAAAATGGGACGATACATATAGAAATAGGTAAGGATTACATTACCTTTAGCAATAGCGGTGATTTGCAACCATTGGACGAAAAGCGTATATTCGATCGTTTCTATCAAGGCAAGAAAAAAGAGGGTACAACAGGGTTAGGGTTGGCCATTGTAGCGGCTATTTGCCGACAATGTTCGCTTGCGGTGAACTATCGTTTCGTAAACAACAAGCATGAATTTCACGTTACAAACAATAAATAAAATATCGAACGTATGAAGAAATGTAATTTAAAGATGTCCGGATTGGGCATTTGTATCATGATTGGTTTGATGGTACTTGGCAATTGTGTAGGTAATGGCATGAAACGATTTGCCGACAAAGATAGGTATGTAACCGTTAAAGGTCTTGCCGAGCGCGAAGTAATGGCAAACAAAGTGGTGTGGCCGTTGCCTTTCAATTGTGTAGGCAACAACCTTGAAGAGCTATATAATGAGGTAGAAAAGAGCAAAAGCACCATATTAACATTCCTACAGAAGAATGGTATTACCACCGACGAAATTGTATTGTCTGCTCCTAAGGTAACCGACAGAGAGGCGCAATCATATACACCCGACAACTTGAAATACCGTTATCAAGTAGAATCGGTGATTACAATTATCTCCATGCAAGTAGAAAAAGTAATGCAACTTATGAATAGTCAAGCCGACTTGATGAAGCAAGGAGTAGCCATCGGGGAGGATTATCGCTATCAAACTCAATTCGACTTTACGTTGCTGAACGAATTGAAACCGGAAATGATAGAAGAGGCTACACGCAATGCACGAGCCGTAGCACAAAAGTTTGCCGACGACTCAAAGAGCGAGTTGGGTGGTATCAGACAGGCCTCACAAGGACAATTCAGCATTACAAGCGACCAAAACACACCGCAATTGAAGAAGATTCGTGTGGTGACAACAGTGGATTATTTCCTTAAATAAAGACGAAACAGTACTTTTTTTATTTTTTTCAAAAAAAATCAGCAAATAGGCTAAAATTTCAGAATCATTTCAGAATCATATCTCATTTTTGCAGTGTGATAATTAAACAAGAAATTTAATCAACCTAAAAAATGAGAAATATGAAAAAAGTAGCTTTATTAGTAGTAGCGTTGTTCGCAATGAGTCTTAATACAAAGGCCATCAACGACAAACCCATCACGGTGAATGAAATGCCTCAAGCAGCACAAACATTCATCCAAACCCATTTTGCCAACCACTCGGTAGCCATGGCAAAGGTAGAGAGTGAAATATTAAACAAGAGTTACGATGTTATCTTTACCAATGGTGATAAGATTGAGTTCGATAAGAAAGGTAACTGGACAAACATTGATTGCGAGCATACACAAGTTCCTTTGAACGTTATCCCTGCTGAAATTCGTAATTTCCTTACCACAAACTATTCTGGCGTTAAGTTGTTGCAAATAGAAAAGAACGACCGCAAAGGTTACGATGTAGATTTAAGCAACGGCATCGAATTGGAGTTTGACAAGCGTTTCCGCGTGGTAGATATGGATTAAAACATTGAGGGATAAAACTAAACTACAATATAAACCTTTAAAAACAAACCGATTATGAAAAAGAATTTATTTATTTTCCTTAGCCTATTCATTGCAATATCATTAACAAGTTGTGAAAAGGATGATGACATCCGACTCTCTCAAGTGCCCGATGGCGTAATGGCCACTTTCCAAGCGATGTATCCACAAGCAGAATATGTGGAGTGGGAGAAAAAGAAGAAAGATTACTATGTAGCCGATTTCTTCGCGGGAGGAACTGATTTGCAGGTATGGATAAATAAAAATGGTGCATGGAGCATGACTGAGAGCGATATTAGTTTGAGCAACCTGCCAGAAGCCGTTCAAAATGCGTTCAAGAGTAGTCAGTATGCCGATTGGCACATCGAAGACTTAGACAAATATGAACGTACAGACCGCACTTTCTACTTGATAGAAATAGAAAAGAAAGGTCAACGCGATCGCAAACTCTTCTATGCCGAAGATGGCAAACTCCTAAAAGATGAGCAAGACAAAGAGAATGATGATGTAACTCCAACAACCACTTTCTGATAATAATGATTCTTAATTGAGAAAAACGGTCAAATTATTTTGGCCGTTTTTTTTTGCAAAAAATAGTCCTTATCACTTGTATCATAGAAAAATATCTATACCTTTGTCGCGGTTTTGTTCCACAATTCTCTTTCAGAGAAAGGATTAAAAGGGAATCGGGTGAAAATCCCGAACAGTCCCGCTGCTGTAAGTTTCATTATAAAACGGCACATCAAACATCACCAAATGCCACTGTTCGCATAGAATGGGAAGGCGGATGAGCCGAAGAAATAAGTCAGAAGACCTGCAAGACCGAGTCAAAAAATTGCAAGCTCGAGGATAGCATGCAGTGCGCATAAGTAGAATTACTTATTATGTATTTATGAAAACAAAAGCCGTTATTCGGCTCACTTGTATCGGTTTATTGGCTTTATTGGCTCCCAATGATAGTTGGGCGCAACAAGCAGATTCAATTGTCAACGATGCCCGTCAGTTACAAGAGGTTACCATCCAAGCACGACGCGCACCGATGAAGGTAACAAGTACCTCGCCCGTACAGCTATTGGGTAAAGAGGAGATTAAGCGTTTAGGATTGCAGAACATGGCCGATGCCGTGAAACGTTTTGCCGGCACCAACGTGCGCGATTATGGCGGCATTGGTGGATTGAAAACCGTATCGGTGCGCAACCTTGGAGCAGCACATACCGCTGTGAGCTACGATGGAGTAGTGGTGAGCAACACACAAGCCGGACAAGTGGATATCGGTCGCTTTTCGTTGGACAATGTCTCTACACTTTCGTTGGCCATTGGTCACGATGAAAACTTGTTGCAACCGGCACGTATGTTTGCTTCGGCCGGTGTGCTGAACATCGAAACCGAACGCCCACATTTCGAAAACGACAAGAAGCATCAAACACACCTACAAGTACGAGGTGGTTCGTTTGGTTACATCACGCCCTCGTTGCGCCATTGGCAACAATTAGGCCAACAAACCGCTTTGACGGCCGATTTCACCTATCTCCACGCCGATGGTTCCTATCCGTTTACATTAAAGAACGGCAAACTGACCACCCACGAAACACGTCGTAATTCGGACATTGAATCGTGGCAAGGCGAAGCCAACCTGTTCCACACCTTTGCCGACGAAAGCGAAATGAACGTAAAGGCCTATTATTTCCACTCACAACGCGGTTTGCCCGGTTCGGTAGTGCTATACAATCCCGAATCGAGCGAGCGTTTATGGGACGAGAATTTCTTTCTTCAAGCACGTTACAAGAAGGCATTCGGCACAAAATGGCGCATGCAAGCACAAGGAAAATATAACTATTCGTGGAACAAATATACAGATAGCGGTGTTCAATACGAAGGCGGAAAACAAACTGACATCAACCGCCAACACGAGTACTATCTATCGGCAGCGCTACACTCTCGCCCTGTGGAGCAGTTCGATATTTCGTTGGCGCAAGAT
>JAFYML010000259.1 GCA_017556595.1 Bacteroides sp. | reverse complement strand
TGACGATGGTCGTTGGGCGCACATCGCTCATGGTCCATTGGTATCGCTCTTCGATACTCCATTCTTGATTGGCGAACGTGCCGACATCCAAAAGAAACTTGAAGGTATGCAACCCGTTAGCGGTAAGCCATTGCACTTCACCGTGCCGGGATTGTTCGAAGAAAAGTTCAAGAACCTTGAATTGGAACCTTTCTGTCATATTCACGATAGCCGCTACATGATGTATTGGCTCAGTATGACCAATGCTGAGTATGCCGATTATCAACAGAGCATGCGCGATGCCGAAAAGCAAAAGTTGGAACTTGATGCTCGTACAGTGGATGCAGTCGCAACAGCCGAACAACAACCTGAAGTGGATCATAATATGAAGAGCGAACGCTCGGAACGCGGACACTTCCAAGGCGAAGGATGGCGCGATGCTAAAAATGGTGGATACTTTGCTTATAACATGGATACCAAAGGTGAAGAAAACCTCACGCTGATGGTGCGCTATTGGGGTAACGAAAGCGGTAATCGCTCGTTCGACATCATGATTGACGACAAGGTGTTGACTACCGAAAACATTGTAGGCAAGTGGAAACGCGAAGCCTTTGTGAATGCAGAATACGCTATTCCTGCCGAATGGTTGAAGGATAAGGATGTTATTAACGTTCGCTTCCAAAGTAAACCAGGCTCGGTAGCCGGTGGTGTGTTCTATGTGCGATTAATTAAATAATTATGACCTTATAGTCCCCGATGGAGAAAGCCTGTCGGGGATTTTTATGCTATGGTGACGATATACTTAATTCGCCACGGCGAAACCGAAGAGAATGCTCGTGGCATCTTTCAAGGACAAACGCCTGGCACACTTTCTGAATTGGGAAAGATGCAAGCATCTACCTTATGCGAACCCCTTTCGCAGCTGCACTTCGATGCTGTCTATTGCAGTGACTTGCAACGTTGCAAAGACACGGCAGCTATTGCACTGAAACTTACATCTTACCAACCTCTTTACACACCCATGTTGCGCGAACGGGATATGGGTAACCTTGTCGGAAAGCCTATTGCTGGTGCCGTTATCAACGATAGCGTGGAGAGTGTGGAGGCATGCTCTGCCCGTGCTTGTCAGCTTTTACAACTATTAAAAGAAAAGCACGATGGCGAAACATTGCTTTTGTTTAGTCACGGCTATTTTTGTCGCATCATCCAATCCGTACTTACGGGCATCGACCATCAAGATATCCCGTTAATGGCGAATTGCGAATTGAAGGAACTTATGCTTTTTTAATAATTAATTAGTATAGATTAAACTTTTTGTTTGGTAATTAGTCATACTATAATAACATACCCCTGTTTTTTACTTATAAAACTATAAAATTCTTTTTAAAATGAAAAAAATGATTTTACTAACAGCTGTGTTTGCGGTAGTAGCATGTACGCAGCCTCAGGGCCTAGACGAATCTAATCTCCCTGACAATGTAATGGTAACAGGTACTAACCCTATTATCAATAATCAGTTTACGGCAGACCCTACTGCTCGCGTGTTTAACGGCAAGATTTATCTTTTCCCTTCACACGACATTCCAAGCGTAGTCACTCATTACGACGGAAGTCCTTGGTTCAGTATGGCCGATTATCACGTATTCTCATCCGAAGACCTTACTACTTGGACCGACCACGGTGTAATCGTAACTCAAGAAGATGTTCCTTGGGGTAATCCAACTGCCTATTCTATGTGGGCTCCCGACTGTATCGAAAAGGATGGAAAATATTATTTCTACTTCCCAAATGCTACTAAGGGTAGAGGGTTTGCGGTAGGTGTAGCCATCGCTGATAAACCTGAAGGTCCTTATGAAATCCAACCAGAGCCTATTAAAGGTATCAATGGTATCGACCCTTGCGTTCTTAAGGCATCAGACGGCAACTGCTATATTTTCTGGGGTGCAGGCCGTTGTGCAAAACTTGCTGACAATATGATTGAACTTGCCGAGGATAATCCGGTAGAAACAATGAAATGGGGCGATCGTGAATTTACAAACGTAGGTGTGAACTGCCTTAAAGGTCTTCCAAGTCGTCAGGCCGAAGGCCCATTCGCATTCGAATACAATGGTAACTATTACTTGACATATCCATACGTTAGAGAGAATACTGAGGTTATCGGATACGCAATGAGTAAAAATCCTATGGGTCCATACGAATACAAAGGTATCATTATGGCAGAACATGAAAATGGTTGCTGGACAAATCACCACAGTATTGTAAACTATAAGGGTCAGTGGTACTTCTTCTATCACCACAACGCATACTCTCCAAACTTCGATAAGAATCGTTCTGCGCAGATAGAGAAGTTGTATTTCAATGAGGATGGTACTATTCAGGAGATTAAGCCTACTATGCGTGGTGTAGGTCCTGTTAAGGCTACTCAGAAAGTTCATATCGACCGTTACAGCAGTATCCAAGGTGCTGCCATTCAATATTGCGATACAACCAACTACTTCCAAGGTTGGAAGACTATTTTCGCAAAAACCGGAGATAAGGTATGCTTCAATGAACTTGATTTCGGTAAAAAAGCTCCTAAGTCTGTAACATTCTATGTAAAGGCACCTCAAGGTGGAAAAGTTGTAATGACTGCCGGCAAAACTGCTACTCTTGACATCCCAGTAACTGCCGAATGGCAAGAAGTTACCATTCCTATGCCATATAAGGCTAAAGGAATGCAGAACCTTTCTGTAGAGTCTGCTTCAGATACAGAGATGGAGATTGATTGGGTACGATTCAAATAGTCCATTCCCGATGCGTATGCATACATAAAATCTTATTCCCGCAATAAAATTGTTTCAGCCGCTGTAATAATCATTATAGCGGCTGATTTTTTTTCCTCTAACCCCCGCCAGAAGTACTTCTCGTGTGCCAAACTTTTTTTAGGGCTTGGCACAACTCTGCCATCGCGGTGGCACAACCTTGCCAAGCCTATGGCAAAGTGTTGCCATCGAAGTGGCAAGGCGTTGCCATTATGGTGTCGAGTTAATGCCAAAACAAAGGCGAGATAATGTCACAACTTAAGGCAAAGCTTGGTCTTAAGTTAAGATAAGGGTTGGTCGTAAGTAATGATAAAAATAAGCGTAACGCATAGAGTGTAATGTGAAAATAATAGCGTTGCTCTATACCTTATTATATATAGCGTAAAAAGGGATGTTAATATTCGTTCGTGTCAAATGGGATTTTAACATTTTGCGAGCATTAAATTGCTTTTTTTGATTGTATAAACTTGAAATCTCTCTTGGATTTAATGTGACCTGTTTTTTGACTATTCATAGGGTTGTTACTGTTAAAAGTGTAAGATTAACACTTTATATAGGCGACATGATGCAATTTGTAGAACCGAAAAAAAATAATCGTTTTTGGCTTGTTTGAATTGTTTATGGCGGTTAGCTGCGTTAAAAGTGTTAATGGAATATGTTAAATGTGTAAATTAATCCGTTAATAAGTGTGAATAGTGATATTTTTGCTTGTCAAAATAGGCGTTGTGTCGCTTTCATACCCGATTTACTATGACTAATGCTACCTTTTAACCACATGAAAAACGTCGATTCCTATTTTAACACAACTAAAACAAATTAATGTACTAAAAACCCTTTTATTAATTAATCCTTGCACTATAAAAGATCCGAATAGTGCGCTAAAGGTAAAAGTAGGATCGTAAATCTAATCAATTATGTGTATCAAAAAAATTAACTCGTGGCTTGCAGGCGCATTGTTCGCACTGTTTGCTAGTGGTGCTCCTGGTTTTGTGTGTGGAGATGGAAACGTCATCGTTGCACAAACTCAGTCCATCACAGGTACTGTTGTCGATGATTTTGGTGAACCTGTCATCGGTGCCAGTATTCGTGTTTCAGGTACAACTAATGGTACAATTACCGACATCGATGGTAAGTTTACTTTAGATGTATCAAAAGGAGAGACTCTTGAAATCAGTTTTGTGGGTTACACTACAGCGAAAGTAGCTGCTGCTCCAGGTATGGTGGTTACACTTTCTGAAAACTCACAATTCCTTGAAGACGTAGTCGTTATTGGTTACGGTGTTCAGAAGAAAAAACTCCTCACCGGTGCTACTGTACAGGTGAAGGGTGATGACCTTGAAAGACTTTCTACAACATCAGCACTTTCAGCTATGCAAAGCCAAACTCCTGGTGTAATCATTATGCAAAATAGTGGTCAAGCAGGTGAAGGCTTTAAGGTAAACATTCGTGGTATTGGTACTGTAGGTGATTCAAATCCTCTTTACGTAATCGATGGTGTTGTAGGTGGTGACTTGAACGACCTTAACCCTGGCGATATCGAAAGTATCGACGTTTTGAAGGATGCTGCTTCTGCTGCTATTTATGGTGCTCGTGCTGCTAATGGTGTAATCCTTATTACTACTAAGAAAGGCTCGAACAGCAAGGTTAACCTCTCATACAATGGTTATGTAGGTTGGCAATATATGTACAAGCGTCCAGATGTTGCTAATGCGCAAGATTATATCTATAGCCGTAAGCTCCGTGCACGTTTCGCTGGTCAATATGCTGAACCAGATTGGAAAGCTCAACTTCCTGAAGATATCTACAACAGTCTCTTCGACGAAAATGGCGAAATGCTTGAAAATGGTTGGAAGGGTACAGACTGGATTGGTGAATCTTATCAAGAAGGTGCTATGACACAAAATCACGCAATCTCTGTAACTGGTGGTAACGATGTTTCTACATTCTCTTTGGGTTATTCATACACCGATCAAGATGGTATCCTCGGTGGTGTAACTCCTTCTGAATATAGCCGTCACACTGTACGCGTGAACACTGATCATAACATCATCAAGAGCCAAGATAAGTCGTACAATGTATTGACAGTTGGTCAAACATTCTTCTTCTCTCACAACTCTCGTCGTGGTCTTTCACAAGGTAACATGTACTGGAATAACATTAAGGACCTCCTCCTTGCTAACCCTCTCTTCCCTGTATATGACGACAATGGTAATTTCTATACTCGTCCAGAGGCTATCGCAGATGGTTGGAACCTTGATGGTTCGGTTCAATCAAACCCAATCGCACTTGCTGCATCAAACAGCCACGGTTTGAATATGAACAAGAGTTGGAACATGACTTTGAGTGCTTACGTTAACTTGCAACCTATCAAGGGTCTTAACATCAAGTCTCAATTCGGTTATCGCAAGGGCGACAGCGCTTATCGCAACATGGCAATCAAGAATAATATTGGTGCAAACCCTGTTACCAAGGATCAAGTAACCCAAAACATGAACATTTGGTCTAATATCTCTTGGAACAACACTGCAAGCTATGCATTCGAAATCGACAACCATAGCATCGACGTTGTACTCGGTCAAGCTATCGAAAAGACAACTTATGGTTCAAATATCAATGCTACAG
>JAFYML010000258.1 GCA_017556595.1 Bacteroides sp. | reverse complement strand
GATGTACAATGTCAATACCCGAGCGCTTTTCATCATAGAAAATAGCCGAGAATGGATTGCTATACACCATTACGTTTACACCTCTCGTTTCCAAATAGCCTTTCTGATTCATCTTCAGACCTGCTGATTCGGTACCATTATTGGTACATGAGGCCAAGCAGCAAACTATTGCCACCATGGCCAAAAACTTAAAGTATCTCATAAAATAAAAAGGGGTTTGTTTCTACTATTTTATTTTTATCATGCAATATTACGAATCTTTTACTAATTAGCCAAATTTTCGGAATGAAAATAAAAAAAGTGGTCAATAGGTCAGTTGGTCAATTTATTTTCCCTTAACACTAAATATATTTTCCCTTAACTCCCCTTCTCCACCGAAACCATTCCGTACTTCCACAGATACCATTCGGTAGCTACACCGAATACGTCCGATGAAAACAGACAAAAAGCGAGTTCGCCATCAATGACGAGCTCGCTTAATCTATTATAAGAGTAATAATAATCCTTACAATTCAATCTCGGTTTGCAAACTAAGTTCGCGCGAAGAAGTACCTACTCGAAGCACTACCTTACCCGATTCAACTTGCCATCCATCAATAGCCTCATCCCAATGGCGGAAGTCATCGCGAGGTATAGTAAGTACTACTTGCTTGCTTTCGCCCGATGCCAACGATACGCGTTGGAAGGCTTTCAACTCTTGAGCAGGGCGTTCAATCGCACTTTCGGGGCGCGATGCATAGAGTTGCACCACCTCTTCGGCTTGCATTGCACCTTGATTGGTAAGCGTAAAGGTTACTTCTACCGCATTCTTATTGACATGAGCTTGGATATCTGTATATTGGAAAGATGCATACGACAAACCATGACCAAATGGATACATAACAGGTTGTTGTTTAGTGTCGTACCAACGATATCCAACAAAAATATCTTCGCTATAATGAGCTAACAACTGACGTTGTGTACGATCTTTTTGACGATTAACAAGGTCAACAAACACATCACTTGTTTCTTCACTAAATTGCTGAGGATAAGTGTTTAATTTATAAGCCGGTACATCTTGCAATGTAAGCGGGAAAGTGAAAGGTAATTTACCCGATGGAGAAACCTCGCCAAGCAACACATCAGCCAAAGCTAAACCGCCCATTGAGCCGTTAAACCATGATACGAGCATTGCATCGGTGATAGGTTCGATGGGGTAAAGTTCGATAGGCGCACCGGTCACTAATATGGTAACAAGGTTAGGATTAGCTTGCTTCAATGCGGCGGCAAGTTGAGCTTGTCCCATTGGCAAACCGATGTTATCTCGATCTGAGCCTTCAGTTTCAATTTCACGATTATTACCAGCTACAAAGATAACCAAATCCGACTCAGCGGCTAAATCAACAGCCTCCTTCATCAATTGTTTATCGGCCTCTTGAATAGGCGAAATACCTCTGTAACGATTTTCGCGCGTATAGGTAGGATAACCTTGAGCATAGCGCACCTCCGCTTTATCGCCAATGCGTTGCAACAAGCCTTCGAGCGGTGTAATTTCCACCAAAGCTTTCACACCTGCTCCTACACCACCTTGCGCTTGTTTAGTCACGGCATTAGCACCAATAACGGCAATTTTCTTTGACTTATTCAAGTCGATAGGAAGCAATTGATTCTTATTCTTAAGCAATACGATAGAGCGCTTAGCCACTTCGTAAGCAGCTTGTTGTTGTTCGGGTTGCGATGCCATCTCTTTATTAGCTTCGCTTGCTGGTATAGGTTCGATAGCCAAACGTACACGCAAAATGTTACGCACGCGTTTATCAATGATACTTTCAGGTATAACTCCAGCCTTTACCGAGTCGAGCAATGCTTGACCAAGGTATTGAGAGCCAGGCATTTCAACTTCCAAACCATTAACAACAGCTTGTACAGAGTGTGTACCTCCCCAATCGGAGATAATCATACCTTTGAATCCCCACATATCGCGCAAAATATCTTCTTGAAGCATGTGGTTTTCCGAGCACCAATAGCCGGCTACCTTATTATAAGCGGCCATCACACCGTATGCATCAGCCTTACGAACGGCATCTTCAAACGGGCGGAGGTAGATTTCGTGCATCGCACGAGGCGACACTTGCACATCCACATAGCCACGATGATTTTCTTGGTTGTTCAATGCGTAGTGCTTTAAGCAAACGGCCACACCATTATCTTGTACACCTTGTGTATAGCCAACGGCCAATGCACCAGCCAACAATGGATCTTCGCTAAAATATTCGTAAGTACGTCCACCTGTAGGTATACGTTGAATATTGATGGCAGGGCCAAGTATCATATCCTTACCACGACGACGAGCTTCTTTTGCCATGCCTTCGCCATAAAGATAAGCCATATCCGTACTCCATGTAGCAGCTAAAGCCGAACCTGTAGGAAAGAATGTAGCCGAATCGGTTGATAAATTCAATGGATTCCAACTATGAGGTTCCATCTCTTCGCGGATACCAAAAGGACCATCAGCATACTCCATATCGGCAATTCCCAAACGCTCAACACCTGCCGATGAAAACATATTCTTTCCATGTAGCATGTTCACTTTTTCTTCGAGCGTCATTGCGCTAATAAGTTCAGTTATACGGTCTTCATTCTTCATCAAGGCCGATTCGGGTTGTTTATCACCCAAAGTGCAAGCACCCAACACGCATGTCGATGCCAACAAAAGGTAGTGTAACTTCTTCATTCGTAAATTATTTAGGATGTTATTTGGGTGTAAAATTAAGTATTTGCACCAAGACCTACAAACAAATTTAACAACATGCAAAAATTATATCATATTTTGATAACAAAATATAATGGGACACACTCTTTCTCGAGCATGTCCCATTACTATAAAACACTTAATAATTATTCGTGATATGACTATTAATCAAGCAAAGTCTTGCCATACACAGCCCTTGCGCCAAGAGCCTCTTCTATGCGAAGCAGTTGATTGTATTTCGCTACTCGCTCCGAACGACTTAACGAGCCGGTTTTTATCTGTCCACTATTCGTAGCTACGGCAATATCAGCAATAGAAGTATCTTCTGTCTCGCCCGAGCGATGAGAAACAATCGTTCTATAGCCATGTTGTTGAGCCATTTCAATAGCCGCAAGGGTTTCGGTAAGTGTACCTATCTGATTTACTTTAATAAGAATAGCGTTAGCACAATGGTTTTGAATACCTTTCGATAAGTAATCAACATTGGTTACAAAAAGGTCATCGCCCACTAATTGGCAACGCTGACCAATACGTTCAGTTAATTTTCGCCAACCATCCCAATCTTCTTCGCTCATACCATCTTCGATAGAGTCGATAGGATATTGACTAATAAGACGTTCAAGGTAATCAATCTGCTCTTCCGAAGTACGACGTTTACCTTTGCTACCCTCAAACTTGCTATAATCGTAGAAGCCATCTACATAAAATTCGGACGAGGCACAATCTAATGCAATACGAACATCTTGACCAGGTTCATATCCTGCTCTACGAATAGCTTGCATCAAGCAATCAAGCGCATCTTCCGTACCTGCCAACTCGGGAGCAAAGCCACCCTCATCGCCTACCGATGTACTTAAATTACGTTTAGCAAGTACTCCCTTCAATGCATGGAAAATCTCTACACCCATGCGTAAACCTTCGTGAAAAGAAGATGCACCTACCGGACGAATCATAAATTCTTGAAAAGCAATGGGAGCATTGCTATGCGAACCTCCATTGATGATGTTCATCATAGGAATGGGCATAACATGAGCTTGCACACCTCCCAAATAGCGATAAAGCGGCATTCTTGAATAGGTTGCAGCTGCTTGAGCCACGGCCAAAGAAACACCAAGAATAGCATTAGCACCCAATCTTGATTTAGCAGGAGTGCCATCAAGCGCTATCATCATTTTGTCAATATCAGCTTGACGGAGTACCGACATACCAAGCAATCGGGGTGCAATTGTATCGTTAATGTGTTTCACCGCCTTCAACACACCTTTTCCATTGTAGCGCGATCTATCTCCATCGCGCAACTCTATAGCCTCATGTGCACCAGTGGAAGCACCCGATGGTACGGAAGCTCTCCCCATCACTCCTGAAGCTAACCAGACATCAACCTCTATAGTGGGATTTCCACGAGAGTCGAGAATTTCTCTACCTACAATCTTTACTATTTTCATAACATTATCGTTTAATGTATTATTGCGATAACATTGCCACGAAAAGAAATGTTTTTATAACAACACGATTTCTTCGGGTGCATTCGTTAATTTCTCTACACCATCGGATGTCACAACCCATGTATTTTCAATGCCCAAAGGCCCTATATTGGGCAATACAATCTTTGGTTCAAGCGCAAACACCATACCTGGTTCGAGTTTAGTTGCTATGCGCGAAGCAATAACAGGCGACTCGTTAATCTCAAGTCCTACACCATGACCAATGAAACGTGCTTTTTGGTCAACCCCCATAAAATAATCGGCAAAACCAGCTTGGCGCACTCTTTCCAAGGCTATTTGATAAAGTTCTTCGCACACGACACCGGGCTTAACATGGTCAGCTATTTCGTTTTGTATATCAATACACACTTGGTGTGCTTTGTAAGCTTCCTCGCACAATGAACCAATGGCATACACACGGCTCATATCGCTCATGTATCCATAATAATTGCCGCCCATATCAACCATAAAGGTTTCACCTTCCTTAAGCAAAGTACCATTTGCACCACCAGGTATTGATGGATGCATACCTTCGCCGCCTAAAGCAAAATCGTAAGGAGAAGGTGTAGCAGCATTGTCGCCTGCCAACAAACTTCCCATAAAGATTTCCATGCTTTGCCCAAACACGCGGAAGATGCCCAAACAACCTGTTAAACGCATCAAACGCTCCACCTCGATAGACAATTCTCTATCAGTCATTCCAGCACGATATACATTGGGGATTTGCGCATAAGCATCGGCATGTAACTTACCCGAACGACGGAATAGCTCAACTTCGAATGCTGTTTTTATGCTTCGTGCTTCGCGGACAAGTGTAGTAGCACACGGCAACACCTCAACATTGGGGAAACAAGCAGCCAAACGTTGATAATCGCGATAGGTCAAATCATCGCCTTCCAAAGCCAATCGTTTGGGAGAGGGCAACCCGCATTGAGCAATCAACTCGGGCAGTTGTTCAGGCTTACGAATGGAGAGAACATTTTCGCCCACAATCGTATTAGGTCGTTTCACAAATAAATACGAAGGCGCATTCAATGGGATATATAAATAGCCACTAACCATTGAGCCATTGGCATATATCATATTAACATTGGTGGCTATCAATAGCGCATCAATCTCTTTTTGCAACATTAAGCGGCGGATTTTATCCCGACGATTTTTCAATTCTATAGAAAGCATATCTTTATTATTTACTTAGTTTCAGGGGGCAAAGATAGGAATATTTTATGAAAAAAATGTGCCGCCCATACCTTCACAGGCGCGGGCGACACCAACCACAAATACAAATACAACTAAACAAAGTATTATTTTACTTGCTCGAAAGCAAAAATTCTAAATAATTCCTTGTGCCATCATAGCATTGGCCACCTTCATGAAGCCTGCAATATTGGCACCTTTTACATAATTTATGTAGCCATTTGGTTCGGTTCCATACTTCACACATTGCTCGTGAATGCCGTGCATAATGGTGTGTAGTTTTTCATCAACCTCGGCAGCACTCCAGCTGATGTGCATAGCGTTTTGGCTCATTTCCAACCCACTTGTTGCTACACCACCTGCATTTACAGCCTTACCAGGTGCATACATTATTTGATTTTCGATAAACAAATCAATTGCTTCCGGTGTACATCCCATGTTCGAGATTTCACCCACACAAGTCACTTGATTAGCTATCAAATTGCGTGCATCATCGCCATTCAATTCATTTTGAGTGGCACATGGCAACGCTATATCAACTTTCACTTCCCATGGACGTTTACCTGCCACAAATGTTGCTTCAGGGAATTCGTCGGCATAAGGCGCAACAATATCATTGCCCGATGCACGAAGTTCAAGCATATAATCTATCTTTTCGCCACAGATGCCCGTTGGGTCGTAAATATATCCATCAGGACCAGAGATTGTAACTACCTTAGCCCCCAACTCTGTAGCTTTCAATGCTGCTCCCCAAGCCACGTTTCCAAAGCCTGAGATAGCCACTGTTTTACCTTTGATGTCAATGCCCTTATTCTTAAGCATATCGTTTACGAAGTATAAGCCACCAAAGCCTGTTGCTTCCGGACGAATGAGCGAGCCACCAAAATCCAACCCCTTACCAGTGAAAGTACCGGTAAATTCGCGGGTAAGTTTCTTGTACATGCCAAACATATAGCCCACTTCGCGAGCGCCTACGCCTATATCTCCAGCGGGCACATCCATATCAGGGCCTAAATGACGCCACAATTCGAGCATAAAGGCTTGACAGAAGCGCATCACCTCGGCTTGGCTCTTTCCACGTGGTGAGAAATCCGACCCACCTTTACCGCCACCCATAGGCAATGTAGTCAATGCATTCTTAAAGGTTTGTTCAAATCCCAAGAACTTTAAAATGGAAAGATTTACGGAAGCATGGAAACGAATGCCGCCTTTGTAAGGACCAATGGCATTGTTAAATTGTACACGATAACCTAAATTGGTTTGCACTTCACCCTTATCATCCACCCATGTTACTCTGAATGTAAAGATGCGATCGGGTTCAACTAAGCGTTCTATAATTTTAGCTTTTTCAAACTCGGGGTGTTCATTATAAATATCTTCGATAGACAATAACACCTCTTTAACGGCTTGAAGATATTCCAATTCGCCTGGATGCTTTGCCTCTAACGAGGAGATGATTCGTTCAATATTCATAACTACTCAAATTTAGGTTACTTAGGTTTTTCTACAAAACGCTATATTAAAAGCATTTTGTTATTAAATAGCACTGCAAATATAGATAATCTTTTTATACTTCCAATCTTTTTCGCAAATATTTTCTCTTATCCGAAATAAAAAGTAAGCAACACAAGTAAGCATTACGTACAATTTAATGATAATATGAAAACAAAAAATAAGGTTGTTTTGTTATGTTGTTTGTAAAATCAATAAAACCTATAGCTTTATGAAAGAAATAAAAATTTTATTTTTTATGATTATGTGTACGATTGCGAATGTATCATTTGCCATCGAAGTGCCTTCCGAGGTAGCGAATGCTTTCAAAAAGGTATTCCCCAACGTAACAGATGCAGCTTGGTCGTCCGACGAAGGTTATTATGTAGCCACCTTTACGCAAGACGCATTTGAAACCAAAGTTTGGTTCGATGCCCAAGGCAATTGGGTAATGGAGCAAATAGATTGGCAGAGCTTGTCGGAGGCACCTTCGGCCATCTTCAATGCCTTTTCTCAAGGTCAATATGCTTCGAACGAAGTGCAAGATGTGGTAAAGATACAATATCCACAGCAAGACACACTGATAGCCATATTAGTGGCCATGCCAAACGAGGAGAACGGGTATATGCTACTTTATAATGAGCGTGGCGAACTTATTGATAGCAACGAACTGCCCAACTTCAACAATTGTTTAGGCGCATGCTACATGCTGCAAACCACTACCGACCAATAGGCTTCAGTCCCATTTTCTCTGCCTTTTCCAACATATAAGCCCGTGCAGGCTCATATTCGTTGGAGATAATGCCATCGAGGATTGCATCTTTGATGGCACTTTTTATAGAACCCACTTGCTGACATGGCTGTAGGCCAAAGGTAGCCATAATCTCTTCGCCGCTGATGGGTGGTTGGAAGTTGCGTATGCGGTCGCGCTCTTCTAGGTCTTTCAGCTTTTGGCGAACCAATTGAAAGTTGTTCAAGAAGCGTTGTTTGCGCTCCATATTTTTCGAAGTAATATCAGCCTCGCACAGCAGCATCAAGTCGTCTATATCATCGCTTGCCTCGAATAGCAAACGGCGCACAGCCGAGTCGGTTACCTCCTCATCGGCAATCACAATGGGGCGCATGTGCAGTCCCACCATCTTTTGCACATACTTCATCTTTTCGTTCATGGGCAGCTTCATGGAGCGGAAGATGTTTGGAATCATTTTCTCGCCCACGAAATTATGGTTGTGGAATGTCCACCCCACCTTCGGTTCCCATCGTTTGGTTGTTGGTTTGGCTATATCGTGCAGCAAGGCCGCCCAGCGCAGCCACAAGTTGTCCGTGTGTCGGCTGATGTTGTCCAGCACCTCCAACGTATGATAGAAATTATCCTTGTGCGCACGTCCATTCTTTGTTTCCACTCCTTGCAAAGCCGATAGTTCGGGAAAGATAAGCGGGAGCAACCCCGAGCGGTCCAGTTCCACAAATCCTTTAGAGGGTATAGGCGAAAGAATTATTTTGTTCAGCTCGTCGGCAATGCGTTCTTTCGAGATAATGCCAATGCGCTCCACATTGCGGCTCAGCGAAAGAAATGTTTCATCATCGATATAGAAATTGAGTTGCGTAGCAAACCGTATGCATCGCATCATGCGCAAGGGGTCGTCGCTAAAGGTTATATCGGGATCCAACGGCGTACGTATAATGCGTTCGCGCATATCGGCCATCCCGTCGAAGGGGTCCACCAACTCGCCATAACGAGCACTATTCAGGCATACGGCCAAAGCATTGATAGTGAAGTCGCGTCTGTTTTGGTCATCCTCCAACGTACCATCCTCTACAATTGGTTTGCGACTATCGTGCGTGTACGACTCTTTACGCGCCCCCACAAACTCCACCTCCGTGCCACGATACTTCAACTGTGCCGTACCAAAGTTTTTGAATACCGACACATGTGCGCCCCTACCCAAGCGTTTGCCTAGAGCTTCGGCTATGGCTATACCACTTCCCACTACCACCACATCGATATCTTTCGATGGGCGTTCCAAGAAGATGTCGCGCACATATCCGCCCACTACATAGCATTCCATGCCCAGTTCGTCGGCTATTGCACCTATCTGTTTGAATATCTTGTCGCTGAAACGTTCTTTCAGTTCGTTTGGAGTCAATTCTATCATATTTCTGCGCTAAAACGGGGCAAAGATACAGATATTATTTCTATTTTTGCCCCTTGAAACAAATAAGAACCCAAATTATATGAAGAACGTATTCTTTTTCATCGCCCTATGCCTGGCTTGCATGGCATGCACCGATGTAGAGAAATTGGCAGCCGAACGCTTGGATATGGCGCAACAGGCTTTTGCGGCAGGCGACTACAACGAAGCAAAACTACAGATTGACAGTATCAAAATTCTCTATCCAAAAGCATACGAGGCACGCAAAGCGGGCATCGGACTGATGCAAGAGGTGGAGCTGAAAGAGCAAGAAAAGACGCTTGCCTACCTGGACAGCCTGCTGGGCACAAAGCAAACCGAATTTGCCGCCATGAAAGGGAAATTTGTGTTCGAGAAAGACGAGGAGTACGAAACAATAGGCCGCTACCTCCACCCATCGCAAGTAATCGAAAAGAACTTGAACCGCTCGTTCTTACGCTTCCAAGTGGACGAACGCGGTGCAATGAGCATGACAAGCATATACTGCGGCACAAGAAATATACATCACACTGCCGTGAAGGTGAGCACTAACGATAGCTTTGCACAAACACCACCATCGGCCGATAGCTACGAAACAAGCAACCTGGGCGTGCAAATAGAGAAAGCCGACTATAAATGGGGCGAGGACGACAACGTGATGGGATTTGTATGCCTGAACAAAGGGAGAAACATCAAAGTGGAATTCTTGGGCGAACGAAGCTATACTACACAAATGACACAAGCCGACCGCGAAGCAGCCGACTTGGTATATAAATTATCGCAAACATTATCTGCTATCACACAGCTAAACAAGCAGATAGAAGAGGCGAATCAAAAGATTGCATTTATAAAGAAACGCATGGAAGAGCGAGCCTACCAAACTAATTGAGGGATGTACTTGCTAACGCAATTGCGCAACACCTGAATGGTAATGGGCTTTACCAACACATCATTGGCACCGGCCTCAAGGGCATTGTCGCGGTCGCTGGCAAAGGCATAGGCTGTTTGCATCACAATGGGTATTTGTTTATCCATCTCGCGGATGTTCTTTGTTGCAACCAAGCCATTCATGTCGGGCATTTTTATGTCCATAAGTATCATCTTGGCCTCGCCACGATGCTGCTTGTACAACTCAATGATTTCAAGGCCTGTATGCCCCCAAACCAATTCGCATTTTTTGCTTAGAATAGCCTTAATCAGTTTGAAGTTACTCTCATCATCTTCGGCAACGAGTACCAAAGGTTTCATGCTATTGTTTGTGATATTATCCATTTTCAAAAATCAGTGTAAAGGTGTTAAGACGTGCAAAGGTAAACAATTCTTTCGCATTTTATGACTATCTATCCCAAAAAAATATATAAAACTTGCATAAATTTCCACCAAATATTATCTTTGCACAGGAAAATTCATATAGAATGATAAAGCGAAAATACATATCTTATCTATTGCTTTTATTCAGCATACTGATGTTGACCATACCCGTTATGCCTCATCATCACCATGCCGACGGCCAGATATGTATTAAGGACGATGTACATACCGATTGTTGCCATCATCACAACGACGATGCACATGCACACAACCATGGCTGTGCGGATACAGGATGTGTAACTACCCACTTTTTTCAACAACTTCCCTCGAGCAACGAGTACAAATCGCACATTGACGATGTTCAACTTGTTGAGTATATAATACCCTATATACTATCTTATTTCGCGCCCGAAATTCCTAAGAACCATATTGATTACGGCTATCGAGAGTCGTTGCACGGCACACGCATTCCGTTTGCCAAAGGGCTTCGCGCACCTCCTTGCGCATAATACACTCGCAAAAAGAATAGAGCGCTATTGCTTTATTCATATTCCTCTTTTTGTAAAATCAAAAAAAACATATAAACATGAAAAAGTATATCTTTATGGGAGTAGTAGGATTATTCCTATTAGGCTCCTGCACTGGCAAGCATGCACACCACGACCACGAAGGCCACGACCACGAAGCGCATGCACATAATCATGAGGGACACAACCATGAGCATGAGGGACATAACCATGAGCATGAAGGACACAACCATG
>JAFYML010000257.1 GCA_017556595.1 Bacteroides sp. | reverse complement strand
GCAAATTCTTCTGCATTAGCAGCAAGGAAGTCGTTCAATTCGGCAATGAGGCGTTTCATTGCAGGGATGAACTCAATCAAGCCTTCTGGGATAAGTACAGTACCGTAGTTGTTACCATCGATAGCGCGGTTTGCTACGGCTTGTGCAATGTATGTTACTACATCGTCCAAAGACATGTTCTTAGCTTCAACTTCTTCTGATACGATACATACGTTTGGTTGAACTTGCAATGCGCATTCCAAAGCGATGTGTGATGCTGAACGACCCATCAACTTGATGAAGTGCCAGTACTTGCGTGAAGAGTTACAGTCGCGTTGGATGTTACCAATCATTTCTGAGTATGTCTTACAAGCTGTATCGAAACCGAATGATGTTTCAATCATTTCGTTCTTCAAGTCGCCGTCGATAGTCTTAGGACAACCGATTACTTGAACGCCACACTTCTTAGCAGCATAGTATTCGGCCAAAACGCAAGCGTTTGTATTTGAGTCGTCACCACCGATAATAACCAATGCCTTGATGTCGAGTTCTTTCAAGATTTCCAATCCTTTTTCGAATTGTTCTTCTTTTTCCAATTTTGTACGACCAGAACCGATGATGTCGAAACCACCTGTGTTGCGATATTCGTCGATGATTTCGTCAGTAAGTTCCATATATTTATGGTCAACCAAACCACCAGGGCCAAGGATGAAGCCATAAAGTTTGCTAGCAGGATTCAATTTCTTGATTCCATCGTAAAGACCTGAAATAACGTTGTGTCCACCAGGAGCTTGACCACCTGAAAGGATAACGCCTACATTCATAGCAGGGAAGTTTACAACTTCGTCTGTAGCCTCGAACTTAATCAAAGGCATACCATAAGTGTTAGGGAACAACTTTTCGATATCTTCCTGATCGGCTACCGATTGTGTAGCAGCACCAGCAACAGCTTTTACGTTGCCTTTCAATGCCTTAGGAAGTTTTGGCTGATAAGCAGCCCGAGCAATTTGCAATGCACTTTTTGCCATTTCTATAAATATTAAATTGTGTATAAAAATTCGTATCGCAATAATCGACGCAAATTTCGCTATTTTTCGGCAAATATGCAAATATCATTCTCGAAATCGTACACACTATATTTCAAGTTTTAATTATTTTCCATTAAGGAGAAATTTATTTTCCATTAAGGGGAAATTTTTCCGATTTATCTTGTATCTTTGCCATACTATTTTGAACTATTATTCACTTTAAACATTTGAACGTTATGGCAAAAAGAAAAGTACTTAAGAAGAGAATCAATTATATCGTTGGCGAATTGTTTGCCGAGTGCCTAATTAATGGTAAGAATTGTGCTGACCAAGCAAAGGTAAACGATGTATTGGCCGATATCTTGAACACTCAAAATGAGTTCATTAGCCGCATCAGCCATACTCAACCAGGTAATGTAAAAGGATTTTATAAGAAACTTATACAAGACTTCAACGCCAAAGCGAACGAACTTATCGATGCCATCAGCAAATTGTAAGAGGCATGAAACAAAAACTATATAGTTTTATCTATTACAAATTGTTGGGATGGAAAACGGAAGTAACTATACCCAACTATGACAAGTGCGTCATCTGCGCGGCACCTCATACCAGCAATTGGGATTTATTCATCGGAAAATTATTTTATGGCGCCATTGGCCGTAAGACAAGTTTTATGATGAAAAAAGAGTGGTTCTTTTTTCCACTTGGATTGATATTCAAAGCCGTAGGAGGCATTCCTGTGGATCGTGGACGAAGAACGTCTTTAGTCGACCAAATGAAACAAAAGTTCGAAGAAAGCAAACATTTCCACTTGGCTATCACGCCCGAAGGTACACGAAAAGCAAATCCTAATTGGAAAAAAGGCTTTTACTTTATCGCACAAAAAGCGCAAGTACCCATCGTGCTTATCGGCATTGATTATACAAAAAAAACTATCTATGCCACCAAAGCGTTTACTCCTACCGGCGATATAGAAAAGGATATGAAGGAAATTAAACTTTACTTCAAAGATTTCAAAGGAAAATATCCCGAAAACTTCAGCATTGGGATATAAGCAACAATAAAACGAACAACCTATGTACACCATACAAGCCAACCCCAAAGGAACACGTAGCATCGATGTATCCAACGAAAACCTAATGGTTATTCGCAAATATGCCCTCCTCACTCATTTGATTGATAGCAACGGCATTGTCGATGAAAGTGTACTGGAGAAGTTGAAGCTGAACATCCGTTCACTGATAGCCGCCGATGTGGAAAATCGTAAAGAGTTGTTAGATCTTTGCATTGATGTTGTCTATCACAACAACATGAAGGCATTCGGCTTGCAACAGCTCATTATGCTATACATAGATTGGTGCGCAAAGCAAGATTTTACTGAACAAGAAGCGTGAAACAATATGAGAGAATACCAATTGACCGATTGGCTTCCGACAACAAAAAAAGAAGTTGAATTGCGTGGATGGGATGAATTAGATGTCATCCTATTCAGCGGCGATGCGTATGTAGATCATCCATCGTTCGGAGCGGCAGTCATTGGGCGTATTCTCGAAGCCGAAGGATTGCGAGTAGCCATCGTGCCGCAACCCAATTGGCGAGACGATTTACGCGATTTCAAAAAACTCGGTAAACCACGCCTATTCTTCGGAGTTTCAGCCGGTTGCATGGATAGCATGGTAAATAAATATACCGCCAACAAGCGTTTGCGTAGCGACGATGCTTACACACCCGATGCACGCAACGATATGCGCCCCGAGTATCCCACCATCGTTTATAGCAAGATACTGAAAGAACTTTTCCCCGACGTGCCGGTAGTAATCGGCGGCATTGAAGCAAGCATGCGACGACTGACCCACTACGACTATTGGCAAGACCGCGTACGTCCAAGCATCTTGGTGGATAGCGATGCCGACATACTAGTTTATGGTATGGGCGAGAAGCCGATAATAGAGATTGCGCACCGAATAGATTCGGGAGAGCCACTGAATAGTATCCGTCAAACCGCCCAATTAACACGGCAGATTACCGCCGAAGAGGGCGACATAGTGCTACACTCGCACGAAGCTTGCTTGAAAGATAAAATTAAGCAAGCCGAAAACTTCCGACACATCGAAGAGGAAAGCAACAAATACGAAGCATCAAGAATCCTGCAACAAATCGGCGAGCAGACAATTGTTGTCAATCCGCCCTACCCTCCGATGACGACCGAAGAACTCGATCGCTCATACGACCTACCCTACACTCGCTTGCCGCATCCTAAATACAAAGGTAAACGCATCCCTGCTTACGACATGATAAAGCACTCCGTAAACATCCATCGTGGATGCTTTGGCGGATGCGCTTTTTGCACCATCTCGGCACATCAAGGCAAGTTCATTGCAAGCCGTAGCAAAGAAAGCATCTTACGCGAAGTGAAAGAGGTGATGCAACTACCCGACTTCAAAGGATACTTAAGCGATTTGGGCGGCCCTAGCGCAAATATGTATAGCATGAAGGGAGATAACCAAGAGCTATGCAAGAAGTGTAAACGCCCATCGTGCATACACCCAAAAGTATGTCCAAACCTTAATACCGACCATCGTCCATTGCTCGACATCTACCATGCCGTCGATGCACTTCCCGGCATAAAGAAAACATTCATCGGTAGTGGCGTTCGCTACGACTTATTGCTTCACGAAAGCAAAGATGCCGCCATCAACAAAAGTGCCGCGCAATACACACGCGAGCTCATCATGAACCACGTCAGCGGCCGATTGAAAGTAGCCCCCGAACATACCTCGGACAATGTATTGAACATAATGCGCAAGCCTTCGTTCAAGCAATTCGAAGCATTCAAACGCATTTTCGATAAAATCAATCGCGAAGAAGGGTTAAGACAACAACTCATCCCCTACTTCATCTCAAGCCATCCAGGATGCAAAGCCGAAGATATGGCCGAACTTGCCGTTATCACCAAACGACTCGATTTTCATTTAGAGCAAATCCAAGACTTTACACCCACTCCTATGACCATCAGCACCGAAACATGGTACACAGGACACCATCCCTACACGCTTGAATCTGTGTATAGCGCTAAGAACCAACGCGACAAGTTAGCACAACGCATGTTCTTCTTCTGGTATAAAAAAGAAGAACGGCGCAACATCATTAACGAGTTGCGCCGTATAGGTAGGTCAGATTTAATTGACAAGCTATATAGATAGCTCTTATTTCTTCATTACAAGTACCAAGTTATTTTCAGTATCGTAGAGGCCTACGGCACCATCGGCTAATGCACCAAACGAAGCAGTTGCATTCAACGATTTAATTACAGAATCTTCCACCTCCATATCAGGACACATCATCATTGTGTGTATCAAACTATGAAATTTCAACGAAGAAGGATTAGCCTCATCGTGTATAAGACTTGCATTCACAATATTACATCCTGCATTACCATGCAATTTATTGTCAATGAGGTTAAACTCTAAAAATGGTTGATTTTCCATGCCTTGAGGCACTTCTTTGCCTTGTGCTTGTGTAATCATCCATTTACCAGAAAGGTCATCCCAATTAACCTTTGGTTGTTTCTTTTGCAATACAATTACATCTTTCTTTGAAGAACCTGTTAATGCCATATTTTCATCGTTTAATTGATTATACTTCTTTACTTTAGCCAAAGCTTGCAACACTTGTTGTTCGGTTTTCATATCTTCGCACATTCTGCTCGTAGCACCCAAAGCACTTAAATCAATTGTGCCTGCTTTCGCATTTTTATTGATACTACCCGTCATACTATTACATCCGGCATTACCATATACCTCACCAGTTTTCGCATTGAAAGCAATAAACGGAAATGTTTGTCCAGGAGCCGGCACTACTACTTCCCCATTAATTTCAATGATATTCCATTCTCCGTCGAGCGAAGCCAAAGTTGCAACATTTTTAGTCGATGCACACGATGCAACTCCCATACAAAGAGCCGCCAAGCATCCAATAGTCATTAATTTTTTCATCGTTCTATTCTTGTTTTGTTTCGTATTCGATGGCAAAGTTAGAAAAATAACCTACAACTTGCCTACTCGTTTTTGTTTTTGCAACATTTCAACAAAGTATTTAGCAGTTTTTTACGTTTTGTTTGTGATTTTACTATTATATTTGCGGAAATATTATTTTAATAAACTATGAACATAGGAGACAAAGCCCCCGAACTATTGGGCATCAATGAAAAAGGAGAAGAGATACGTTTGAGCAACTATCAAGGCCGCAAGATTGTACTTTATTTCTACCCCAAAGATAGCACATCGGGCTGCACGGCACAAGCCTGCAACCTACGCGATAACTATAGCGAGCTACGCAAAGCCGGCTATGAGGTGATTGGCGTAAGTGTAGATAGCGAAAAGTCGCACCAAAAGTTCATAGAGAAGAACAACCTACCCTTCACACTAATTGCCGACACGGATAAAAAATTGGTCGAACAATTCGGTGTTTGGGGAGAAAAAAGTATGTACGGACGCAAATATATGGGTACTTTCCGCACCACGTTCATCATCAACGAAGAGGGTATAATCGAACGAATTATTACCCCCAAAGAGGTAAAGACAAAAGAGCATGCCGCACAAATACTTTAAAAATTCAATTGAATAGGAAATAACTTAAAATAACGAATTACATTATGGCAAAGAAAGACGAACAAGATCTTGAAAATGTAGGTTTGGCCGGCAATGAAAAGCTAAAAGCGTTGCAAGCTGCTATGG
>JAFYML010000256.1 GCA_017556595.1 Bacteroides sp. | reverse complement strand
CTGTTTTTAGACGTTTTTTCCCGGGTAATTGTAGTGATTTTATGGCTATCCAACCATCGGATACGGCAATGTGTAGGTAGTTTTTACCGTCGGTATCGATGGCGCCTACGGGACTGTTGTGTGCTTTCTCAATGCGTTCGCTTTCGAATATTTTTACGGTCAGCACATCGCCCTCGGGTTGGTGAAGTTCTGTCCAAGCGGCAGGGTAGGGTGATAGGCCACGAATGAAGTCGTACACCTGTTTGGCGCTTCTTGTCCAATCAATGCGGCATGTCTCTTTGAAGATCTTGGGTGCCGGTTTCAGTTCGCCCACTACGGCCATCTCCTCTTGCGGTATGCTCTTTACGTTTCCGGCCAAGATGGCATCGACGGTTTCCACAACCAACTTGCCGCCAAGCATCATCAACTTGTCGTGTACAATGCCTACGTTGTCGGTTTCGGCAATGGGCACTTTCACTTGCTGAATCACCTCGCCGGTATCAATCTCGTGTTGTAGGAAGAAGGTGGTGATACCCGTTTCGGTGTCGCCATTCATTACCGCCCAGTTGATTGGTGCTGCTCCACGATATTGCGGCAAGAGCGATGCATGTAGGTTGAAGGTTCCCAATCGGGGCATGTCCCATACCACTTGCGGCAACATGCGGAAGGCCACTACAATCTGTAAATCGGCTTGCCAGGCGCGAAGCGCTTCGATAAACGCTTCGTCTTTCAATCGTTCGGGTTGCAACAACGGTAATCCTTGCTCCAATGCATATTGTTTCACGGGCGAGAATTGCACCTTATGTCCGCGTCCGGCAGGTTTGTCGGGCATAGTGATTACACCTACTACATTATATCCGCCTTCTACAAGGCAACGGAGGGATTCGACTGCAAAGTCGGGTGTCCCCATATATACAATTCTTAAATCTTTCTTTTCCATATTTACGCTAATTGTAGTGCGAAGATACTACATGCCGCTGAAATAAACAAATATATCCTTTCAGTGCTCAAACCTTTTTTGTATTTTTGCATTCTCAATTAAGAAAATATACGTTATGCTGACAAAGATAATCGACCAAAATAAGATAGATCATTTTGAAAAGTGGCTCGAAAATGGAGAGAAGTTCGTAATCGTATCGCACGTGTCGCCCGATGGTGATGCCATTGGCTCATCGTTAGGTTTATGGCACTTCCTTTCGTTGCAAGGTAAGGAGGCACACGTCATTACACCCAACGCTTTCCCCGATTTCCTTCGGTGGATGCCCGGAACAAAAGGCGTGCTTTTCTACGACAGTATGCGTGCAGAGGCCGATAAGTTGATAGCCGAAGCCGACGTTATCTGTTGTCTTGACTTCAATGTCATTAGCCGTATCGACGAGATGGGCGATGCCGTCTTAGCATCACCTGCTCGCAAAATTCTTATCGACCACCATTTGAATCCCGGTGACTTCTGTAAAATTGTCATCTCCCATCCCGAAATGGCCTCTACTTCCGAGTTGGTATTCCGTTTGATATGCCGTTTGGGTTGCTTCGACGACATTACCAAAGAGGCTGCAGAATGTATCTACACCGGTATGATGACCGATACAGGTGGTTTCACCTTCAACTCGAACAACCGCGAAGTATATTTCATCATTAGCGAATTGCTTTCGAAGGGCATCGACAAAGATGCTATCTATCGCAAGGTATTCAATACCTACTCCGAAAGTCGCTTGCGCTTGATGGGGTATGTTCTCTCGCACATGTACGTCTATCGTAAGCATCACACTGCCCTAATCTCGCTCACTGAGAAAGAACAAAGTCGCTTCAACTACATTCGTGGCGATAGCGAAGGCTTTGTAAACTTGCCACTTAGCATACGCAACGTTATCTGCTCGTGCTTCCTGCGCGAAGATACAGAGAAACCGATGATTAAAGTATCGCTTCGTTCGGTAGGTAGCTTCCCGTGCAACCAACTTGCCGCCGAATTCTTTAACGGAGGTGGCCACTTGAATGCTTCGGGTGGTGAGTTTTATGGCACTATGGAGGAGGCCAAACAACGCTTCGAAGAGGCCATCGAGAAGTTCAAACCACAACTTTTGGCTTGCTACGCTGAGAAAAAATAGCATAGAAAGGTTAAAAGATACCAACTTTCTCCCTTTCTCCTTCTTATTTTCAATTAAATAGAATACTTTTGCACCCGAAATACGAACAAACATAACCCAATGAAGAAAATTTTACCATTCATTTTTGCATTGATGGCTGTATCGGCCATCTTCTGTGCTTGCGACGAAACAAAGACATACGCTGAAAAGATGGAAGATGAAGACAAGGCCATCGAAGCATTCATTCGTGATAGCAACATCACTGTTATATCTCAAAGCGAATTTTATGCCAACGATTCTGTTACCGACGTAAGTAAGAACGAATATGTACAATTGGCTAGCGGTGTGTATATGCAAATTGTTGATAAGGGTTCGGAAAACCTTGCCGACACCATTCGCCCAAATGAAGTTGTATTGGTGCGCTTCTCGGAATATAGCCTTTTCGATCAAATGGTTACAGTTTCCAATTTAGAAACTCCCTACATGGTCGATGAATTCCGTTATACCGTAACCTCTTCATCCATTGCGGGTATCTTCTCTACAGCTACCGTTGGTGCAATGTACTACTATTACGGTTCAACTACCGTACCAGCAGGATGGCTTGCCGCATTGGCATATATACGCGATGGTGCACACGTAAAACTCATTGTACCGCATAAGATGGGACACGATAGAGCATTAAGCAATGTCTATCCCTATTTCTACGACTTGCGTAAGATACAATTTTGGAGAT
>JAFYML010000255.1 GCA_017556595.1 Bacteroides sp. | reverse complement strand
TACTAAAGTTAGTATTTTGCAATGCTAACCCGCCATCGAAGATAAATGTCAACGAATCGACCGCCGAATACGAAGCAGGGTTGGCGAAATTTACTTGCGATTTATCACGCAAGCCATACGCCACACCTCCCATAGCCTTACTATTACCCGAGCCTGGGTCAGTCAATTGTCCGAATCCATATCGTGTGTAAGGAGAGTTCGTGTTGTTTTGAGCCATTGCCACTCCCGAAAGAAGAGCAAGCACCAGCACCAAAAATATATGTCTATTTTTTATCATTATTGTAGTTTAAAATCCGGTTTAATCCTTTCAACACTAAAAATCTGTCTGCAAAGATGAGGTTTTTTATGTTTGTATCAAAAGAAAAATCGTCACCGCCCGTTAAAAAAACCAAAAGATTAGGATATTTTCTTCTAAATTCCTCAATATAGCCCTCAATTTCGTATTGCAAGCCTTTCTTTACGCCCAATCGAATGGCAGTTTTAGTATCCTTTCCCAACTCGGGCATAGGGCCTATCGACATCACCAACGGAAGGCGCGAAGTAAAGTGATTTAATGCTTTCAATCTCATCTCCAAGCCAGGCGAAATATTACCACCTTGATAGCATCCATGTTCATCAAGGAACTCGAAGGTTATGCATGTGCCGGAATCAATCACCAGCAAAGGCACTCCCTGTTTATGGAGGCCGCCCCTACCACCGCCGCAATACGATCGGTACCCAGAGTCTCAGGCTGTTCGTAAGCACAAGTTATGGGTATGGGCGTAGTGGACGTCATCTTGTAGCAAGGGAAAGGCAGTTGTGCAATTTTCTCCATGGCTTCGTCGCTCAAATCGACCGTTGTCGAGTAGATTGCTGCTTTGATAGGATATCTATTTGCCACTTCGGGTAAAGCTTCCAACGTATCGTTGTTAGTATAAGCTACTTCCAAGAGTTTATCGCCCTCAAAAGTGCCCAACTTTGCTGCTGTATTCCCAATATCAATCACCAAATGCATAACTTTTCGTAGGTTGATTTTTGAACAACGCGGCAAAGATACGAAGAAAAACAGAAATAATAGCGAAAATTCAAGATTATTACCTTAATTTATTAAGTAATTTTCATCTTTTGCCCGCTTAATATACAATAGAAAGCGAAAAACAAAATGCTATTTCCACCGAACATACTCCGTGCACACACCGAGTACGTTCGGTAAATGCACCGTATTTATTCAGCGCAATTATCCTTTTTGCGCAAGCTACGGTTAGGGTATAAAACATAAAACTTTTGTTTTCGTTTTGTATTTCGATCGCCTTGCACTATCTTTGCCAACATGAAACGTTACATTTTGACACTTATAAGCTGTTTAGTACTAACCTTTAGTAGCTACGCACAAGAAACAATACCTACCGACTCTATCCGCATCAGTCTGCTGACGTGTGGTGCCGGGAGCGAAATCTATTCGCTTTTCGGACATACAGCCATTCGCTACGAACAACCGGCTAGAGACATTGACATTGTATTCAACTATGGCGTCTTCAACTTTGGGGCACCCAACTTCATATTGCGTTTCACTTTGGGCGAAACCGACTATCTCTTAGGCATTGAAGAATACGACCGTTTTGTAAGAAGTTATCAACGAATGGGGCGAGATGTTTGGGAGCAAAAATTAAACCTCAGCAAGGAAGAAAAAATGCGCCTATTCGCTCAATTGGGAGAGAACTACAAGCCAGAGAATCGCGAATATCGTTACAACTTTTTCTTCGACAATTGCGCCACTCGGCCGCGCGATCAAATAGAAAAAGCGCTTGCTCATCAATTGATATATGCTGATGACATGCAAGCAAAAGTGCGAAGCATGAGCTTCCGAAAGATGATTCATCAGTACACCAACGACCA
The DNA here is from genome assembly GCA_017556595.1 of Bacteroides sp. Classification (GTDB taxonomy): domain Bacteria; phylum Bacteroidota; class Bacteroidia; order Bacteroidales; family Bacteroidaceae; genus Bacteroides. The sequence goes on along the minus strand of JAFYML010000255.1, from coordinate 4,523 downwards.
CCTCTGGTCGCGTTTTGGCATTGACCTCTGTTTAGGGAGTGAAGCCGATAAGCCTATCACACGACGCGAAATGATGTTTGTCCCTTTCTATTTGATGGATGCTTTTGCACATGCCACTCTATCGACCGACGAGCAAGCAAGCGTGCCGTTAGTTGAAGAGAGCAGACAACTTGTAACAATCGACAAAGAAGAAACGAGCAAAGGCTTCACGCCCTTGCAAGCATCATTGTTGATATTTATAACCATTACAACATTAACCATCTACGGCCTTCGCAAACAGAAATCACTTTGGGGTATCGACTTGCTTTTGTTTGCAACGGCAGGCATAGCCGGATGCATCCTCGCTTTCCTTGTGCTCTTTTCTCAACACCCCACCGTTAGTCCTAACTACCTATTGTTTGTGTTTCATCCATTGCATCTTTTCTGCTTACCATGGATACTTCTTAAGGTAGCTAAAAAGAAAAGAAGCACCTATTTATCTGCGAATATAATAGTATTAACCCTCTTTATATTGCTTTGGGCGCTCATACCGCAAGAAATAAACATTGCCGTACTACCGCTAGTGCTTTGTTTGTGGATACGCTCGGCAAGCAACCTAATTTTAACTTACAAGTCTAAAACGAAATGATGAAAAGAAGCCTTATAACATCCATTTTGGTAATGGTCATTGGAGGAATCCAAGCGCAAACAATATCGCAAACGCCGAAATTAGTGGTAACGATTACCATTGACCAACTACGCACCGACTATTTGGAAAAGTTTGCGCCCCTCTATGGCGAAAACGGATTCAAACGACTATTACGTGAAGGATTGATTTACACCAATGCCGAATACAGCTTCGATGGTGCCGACCGCGCATCGGGTATCGCCACTATGTTTAGCGGCGCTACACCATCATTGAATGGTATCGTTAGCGAAAATTGGTTGGATGCAAAGACACTTCGCCCTATCAATTGCGTGGACGACCCCGAATTTATGGGTAACTACACCGCCGAAAGTTCATCACCAAGCAAATTGCTCACCTCTACCCTTGCAGATGAGATAAAGATTGCCACCGAAAACAAAGGGTTAGTATATGCTATTGCGCCTTTTCGCGATGCTGCAATCTTATCTGCCGGACACAATGCAAATAGTGCGCTTTGGTTAAACGAACTTACCGGAAAATGGTGTAGCACAACCTACTACGGCGATTTCCCTTGGTGGGTAAGCCAATACAACGAGCGTTGGTCACCCGACTATCGCATCAAAGACATCGAATGGTCACCTATCTATCCGGCCGAGCGATATACATATTTGCCTAATTGGCGACAAGACAACTTCAAGCATCGCTTTGAGAATGAACGCGTAAACAAATTTCGCCGATTGATTACCAGCCCATTGGTAAACGACGAAATAAACCTCCTCGTCGAAGAACTTTTAGAAAAAAGCACCATTGCCGACGACCAACTAACCGACTTGCTTGCATTGACCTATTACGCAGGCAATTACAACCATCTACCCACACAAGAATGTGCAATGGAGTTACAAGATACCTATGCACGAGTGGATAGAAGTTTAGCACGTCTGCTCGATATGCTCGACTCTAAAGTAGGCTTACAAAACATATTGCTATGTATCACATCAACCGGCTACACTGAGCCTGATGCACCCGATGTAGGTTTATACCGCACACCGGGAGGCGAATTTCACTTAACACGTTGCGCAACCTTGCTCAATATGTATTTAATGGCTACCTACGGACAAGGTCAATACGTAGAAGCTTATTACGACAATCAAATCTACCTAAACGATAAACTTATTGAAGACAAGCAACTTGACTTCATCGACATACAAGAGAAAGCAGAAGCATTCTTGATGCAATTCAGCGGAGTGGACGAAGTGTATTCTGGCCAGCGTTTACTTTTAGGCAGTTGGTCACCTCGTTTAGAAAGAATACGCAATGCTTATCACCGCCTTCGTTCGGGCGACCTGATAATCAACGTATTACCCGGTTGGACAATCGTCGACGAAAAGACAAATAGCAACCACGTTGTACGTATAGCAAAGACACCCGCTCCTATCATTTTCTTAGGCCACCACATTAAAGCCGAGAAGATTACAACGCCCGTAAACCTTGAGCAAGTAGCACCTACATTAGCCAATCATCTGCGCATACGGGCACCAAATGGTGCAAAAGCTACTCCTTTGTTTTAAAAAAAGGAAAAAATGAGGGTGTAAACCGCTCGAAAAATCAGCATTTTAATTAACTTTGCACGCGATTTGAAAAACAATCTTCAAATCGTGCATTAACTAACGAATAATAAACAGACAAATATAATGGGATTTAATGATTTTTTAAGTTCGATTTTTGGCAACAAATCTTCTCGCGACATGAAGGAGATTAAGCCATGGGTAGAAAAAGTAAAAGCAGTATATCCAGAAGTTGCCCAACTCGATAACGATGGCCTACGCGCCAAAACCGAAGAGCTAAAAGCTTACATTCGCAACTCTGCTACACAACAACGCGAAAAGGTAGAAAGCCTAAAAGCAACCGTAGAAGCAACAGAATTGGAAAAGCGTGAAGAGCTCTTTACACAAATTGACAAGTTAGAAAAAGAGATACTCGACATCTACGAAAAGGCATTAGACGATGTTTTGCCTTATGCGTTTGCTATCGTAAAAGATACCGCTCGTCGTTTTACCGAAAACGAAGAGTTGGTGGTTACTGCCAATGACTTCGACCGCAACCTTGCAGCTACAAAAGACTTTGTACGCATTGAAGACGATAAAGCTATCTATCAAAACCATTGGATAGCCGGCGGCAATGAAATGACATGGAGCATGGTACACTACGATGTACAATTGTTCGGTGGTGTTGTTTTGCACAAAGGAAAGATTGCAGAAATGGCAACCGGTGAAGGTAAAACATTGGTAGCAACCTTACCTGTATTCTTGAATGCACTTACCGGAAATGGTGTACATGTAGTTACCGTGAACGACTATTTGGCGAAACGTGACGCCGAATGGATGGGACCACTTTATATGTTCCACGGCCTTAGCGTAGATTGTATCGACAAGCACCGTCCAAACTCTGACGAACGTCGCAGAGCATACTTGGCCGATATTACATTCGGTACTAACAACGAATTTGGCTTCGACTACTTGCGAGACAACATGGCTATCCGTCCGCAAGACTTAGTGCAACGCAAGCACAACTATGCTATTGTCGATGAGGTCGACTCGGTATTGATTGACGATGCACGTACGCCTTTGATTATCTCTGGCCCTGTACCTAAGGGCGATGACCAACTATTCGAAGAGTTGCGGCCACAAGTAGAGAAATTGGTAGAAGCACAAAAGAAATTGGCTACTCAATACCTGACAGAAGCCAAACGTCTTGTCTATTCAGAAAACAAGGAAGAGGTAGAAGCCGGTTTCTTGGCTCTCTATCGTAGTCATAAGTCTTTGCCCAAGAACAAAGCCCTCATCAAGTTCTTAAGCGAACCGGGAATCAAAGCCGGTATGCTGAAAACGGAAGAGATTTACATGGAGCAAAACAACAAGCGCATGCCCGAGGTAACCGACCCTCTTTACTTCGTTATCGATGAAAAGATGAAGAGTGTTGATCTCACCGATAAGGGTGTTGATTTGATTACTGGCAACTCGCAAGATCCTACCTTCTTCGTACTTCCCGACATCACCGCTGAACTTTCTGAATTGGAAGCAATGGTTGGTTTAAGCGACGAAGAGCGCTTGGCTAAGAAAGATGATTTGATGACCAACTATGCCATCAAATCCGAGCGTGTACACACCATTAACCAATTGCTGAAAGCATACACAATGTTCGAAAAGGACACCGACTATGTAGTTATGGATGGCCAAGTGAAGATTGTGGATGAGCAAACTGGCCGTATCATGGATGGACGCCGTTGGAGTGATGGTTTGCACCAAGCCGTTGAAGCCAAGGAAAGAGTTAAGATTGAAGCAGCTACACAAACCTTCGCTACCATTACGTTGCAAAACTACTTCCGTATGTATCACAAACTTTCAGGTATGACAGGTACAGCCGAAACGGAAGCAGGCGAACTTTGGGACATCTACAAATTGGATGTAGTAGTTATCCCAACCAATCGTCCAATTGCGCGTAACGACATGAATGACCGCGTTTACAAAACCATGCGCGAAAAATACAAAGCGGTTATCGAAGAGATTGAAAAGATGGTAGAAGCAGGCCGCCCAGTATTGGTGGGTACAACATCAGTCGAAATCTCTGAAATGTTAAGCAAGATGCTTACCATGCGTAAGATTCCTCATAATGTATTGAACGCGAAACTTCACCAAAAAGAAGCCGACATCGTTGCATTGGCTGGTCAAAGTAGCACCGTAACAATCGCTACAAACATGGCTGGTCGTGGTACCGACATCAAACTTAGCCAAGAGGTAAAAGATGCAGGTGGTTTGGCAATCATTGGTACCGAGCGCCATGAATCGCGCCGTGTCGACCGTCAGCTTCGCGGACGTGCCGGTCGTCAAGGTGACCCAGG